>CACYDA010000037.1 GCA_902773095.1 uncultured Lachnospiraceae bacterium
GATTGAGAGGGAACGCGAAGAGATAGTTGCCCAGCTATTGGAGTATGTCAAAGAGGTACATGATAATCTGGGGAAAATCGACAGTAATTCCACTATTAAAATGCGGGAAAATTCAAAGAGTGAGCGTTCTGTTAAGATGCTTCGGATTGAACTTCCACAGTGGCAGGAAAATGCAGGAATGTATGATAACAGAGTGAAAGATTTTGTGGATGATATTACAAAAAAGGGTGTGGAACTCTATCACAATAATGAGAATGCATTTAACTATTTTGGAACAAAAATCAATACCAAAAATCTTTATGATGTTGTGGTGGGAATCAGTAATGTGCAAATAAAACTGTTCAAGATAGAACAGTATAAGGAATATCCTATCACATGGGCAGAAGTGGCAAAAAATTCCGGTGGAGAGGGATTTTTATCTTCATTTGTCATATTGTCAAGCCTGCTGTATTACATGCGAAAGGACGACAATGACATCTTTGCTGACAATAATGAAGGAAAAGTTCTGTTAATGGACAATCCGTTTGCAGCAACTTATTCCGAACATTTGTTAAAACCGCTTATGAAGGTAGCGAAGAAAAATAATACACAGCTGATATGTCTGACGGGTCTTGGCGGAGATTCGATTTATGGAAGATTTGACAATATTTATGTGTTGAATCTTGTATCGGCAGGACTGAAACGGGGTGTTCAGTATTTAAGAACCGACCATGTGCGTGGCAGTGAACCGGATGTGATGGTGATGAGCCATGTAAAAGTGGGAGAGCCGGAGCAGCTCACACTGTTTTAGGAAAGGCATTTGATAAAATTTATAACTAAAATATAATGGCTGAAGTTTTTTGACTTCAGCCATTGTCAGAGGCTGTCTTTGAATGATGTCTAATAATATTTCTTAACCTGTTGAGGAGTAACATCTGAATATTTTTCGTCTGCAATAATAGTATTATAAAGGGTTTCAAAATCAGGTGTTAATTTTTTTAGAATATTGACAAGAGACTTAAGACCATCTTCTCGTTCTTCTTCTTTTGCCTCCAACTGAAATGCATACATAGTTTCCTGTTCATTATATTCTGTTATACACATACCTATCACCTCCGCTTTGTGAGCTATCAGATAATCTTTTAAGATGCCTTCTTTGATACATTCATCAACAGCTTTATTAACAGCAGTTTCTATAATAAGATTATTTCGAATATTGTTTTTTATTTTCTCTATTAAGATGGTATATTCCTTAAGAATCAAACATGAATCTAATAATTTTTTATTATGACCATAATTAATGTTTATCATTGTTGCAGTCCATTCAAAACAGTTACCTCCATCCTTATGAATGAATGAGTCAGATAATTTCAAATTGATGATATCAGGTTTGTCAATATTTCCATTATATAAAACAAAATATTTTGGAGTTGGGAGTTTCAGGAGCTTTGTACTGTATAAATTAAGTCCATATTGCTTGATATATTTATCATAAAGTCTTCCGAAATACATTAAACCTCGTATGGGCATGTTAGGGTTAAATGTGCTTTGATGCTCACTCAGAGACATGTAATTATCTAATATACATGAAACATCATTCTTCATACCCATGTATATAACATCATCAATAGTATTAATTTCTATCGCATTCTCGTCTGTATAATTTGTATTATTTAATGCATTAAATAATGATAATAAATTTTTTCTGTTAGTCTCATCACCAAATAATTTTTGAAACAGTCTGTCTTTATGTTCTCTTTGTATTGTAGTCATATTTATCCTCCCTCATGTATAATTATTATAAATTAAAAATGAAATGAATCACCCCTTTATTTATAATTTTATTATAAAAAATATGTTTGCCTTTTTCAATAAAGAAACTATAAAAAATAAATTTTTTAAATGGACAATGGATTTGTTGACAAAAAAACAGGAACAGGGTAAACTGAGTTGCATGGATTGGAAAATAGTGAAGGAAAGTATTATGAGCAGGAGCAGCTCACACTGTTTGCAAAAGGAGTGATTAAAATTGGACACAAACAATATCAATAAAGAGAATCTGATTAAAAATATTACAGACCAGATTAAGGAGGCACAGATTAAGCTTGGGTATGCAAAAGAAACAATGAGATTTTATTATCCTATTTCTTCGTTAAATGCAATATTGGGAACAGACTATCAGGATGAGCATGTCATGGCAGATGATTTGGACAGGAGCTTGGAATTTAAAAATACTATACTGGGAGAGTTAAAGTTTGAAACGCATGGAGGAAGAATAGAGATAAATGTTCCGCCAGAAGGTGCAGAGTATGTTGAAAAAAATGTAGAGACACCAAGGTTTCTGTCAGATATTATTCATTTATTTATGAACCATCACCACTGCGAAATTGCTGACATTACAGAAATATTTAGCAGATACAGTGACAAATTCTGTTGTGAAAAAATGCCTAAAGGCATAGATTTTGACTATGTTTTATATTTTACTGAGGATGGGATAGATGAGTATTATTATTGTATCAAAATGGAGATGGGACATACGATATACCATAGATTTACAAAGGAAGATTATGAGTTGATGTTTGGGTAAATCGGTTGCAGGAAAAGAGTTGGTTGTAGATTCAATCTATAACCAACTCTTTTGTTTTTCTATTAGACAGTAGAGAAAAACTGTGCTATTATAACTCCTGTAAACAGATGGGAATTAAATGATTAATGAAAATCAGAGAAAGAGAGGCTGATGTAAATGAGAATGATTAAATTAAAAGATAGGATGGCAATATACGACACAATGTGTTGCTGCTGTTAAGATAAAATTGGATATTAATTAATTTATGGCTTAAAAGTGCAGAAAGAGGTATATTATGAGTAAAAAAACACGTGCAGATAGAAATTTAAAATTTGAGACATTACAGTTACATGTAGGACAGGAATCACCGGATCCGGTAACAGATGCAAGAGCAGTTCCGATTTACCAGACGTCTTCCTATGTATTCAGAAACAGTGACCATGCAGCGGCAAGATTTGGTCTGACAGATGCAGGTAATATTTATGGAAGACTAACTAATCCGACAGAGGATGTTTTTGAGAGACGAATTGCTGCATTAGAAGGTGGTGTTGCCGCACTTGCAGTAGCATCAGGAGCAGCAGCTATCACATACACAATCCAGAATCTTGCGCAGAACGGTGACCACATCGTTGCAGCAAAGAATATATATGGCGGTACATACAATCTTCTTGAGCATACATTACCTTCATATGGTATCAGCACAACATTTGTAGACCCATTCAATTATGAAGAAATCGAAAGTGCGATTAAAGAAAATACAAAGGCAGTATTTATTGAGACACTCGGAAATCCAAATTCAGATGTTGTAGATATTGAAAAAGTTGCAGGAATCGCTCACGCACACAAAATTCCATTGGTGGTTGATAATACATTTGCAACACCTTACCTTGTTCGACCAATCGAATATGGTGCTGACATTGTAGTTCACTCTGCAACAAAATTCATCGGAGGTCATGGAACGACAATCGGTGGCGTTATCGTTGACAGTGGTAAATTTGACTGGGAGGCAAGTGGAAAGTTTGCATCACTCACAGAGCCAAATCCAAGCTACCATGGTGTAAGCTTTACAAAGGCTGTCGGTGCAGCAGCGTTTGTGACAAAGATTAGAGCAATCCTTCTTCGTGATACGGGTGCTACACTTTCACCATTCCATGCATTTATTTTCCTGCAGGGATTGGAAACATTATCGTTGAGAGTTGAGAGACATGTTGAGAATGCA
>CACYDA010000038.1 GCA_902773095.1 uncultured Lachnospiraceae bacterium
GACGACGAAGAAGATTCAGATGACGGAGAATAATTGATGAAATTGTCATAAGCATATAAACAGACAGCTAATGAAGAATGGACTTTATTGGCTGTCTTGTTTTCTTATTGTAATGAATTGAGAATTGATGGAGGAATCAGCATGAATATAAAAAGAATAAAAGAGAATTTAATAGGTCATTTAAAAACTGTTTTTAGACATAAAAAAGAAGTAATGATTAACTGTTTAAAATGTGGTTTAATCCTACAGGGAATCACACATGATTTGTCTAAGTTTTCTCCGTCAGAGCTCATTCCAAGTGTAATGAATTATCAGGGAGACAGAAGTCCTAATGAGGGAGAACGGGAAAAATATGGATATTCAAAAGCATGGATGCATCATAAGGGGAGAAATAAACATCATTTTGAGTATTGGACAGATTATAGTGCAAATACGAGAGAGTTAGAGCCGGTCGAAATTCCGAAAAGATATGTAATCGAGATGTTTTGTGACAGAGTAGCTGCAAGTAAAATCTATCTGGGAGAAAATTATAATAATTCTGAACCGTTAAATTATTATATTAAGGGAAAGAAAAAGAGAAAAATTCATCAAAAAACAGGGGAACAGCTTGAAAAACTTCTTAGAATGTTAGAAGAAAAAGGAGAAGCGGAGACGTTTAAGTATATACGAAAAGCAGTATTCCTGCATAAAGAGTTGTAAGTATAAGAAGGTGATGGAAAGGAAGCGATTATGAATAAATTTGGAATTGCTATAAAAATAATGAATAAAAACATAAAAAGTCTGGTGATTTTTGAGGCTGTTTATAAACTATTTACTACTGCTATTTTTACACCACTCATATCTCAGTTAGTAAAACTTGCCTTACATCTTGCAGGAATCAATTATCTGACAAATGCAAGAGTTTTAGATTTTCTAACCAAACCAACCACAATTGCAATTCTTTTTTTAACGGTTGTTCTGGTGGCTATTTTTAGTCTGATGGAAATAGGAGCCGTATGTTATTGTTACAATATGTCTTACCATGGATATCGTACGAATGTGACAGATATGATCAGGGAAGGAATGAGGACAGGCTTGAGACTGCTGGGAAATCATAATTTTCTGATGCTATTTTTTGTCATTATCATTATGCCTGTCACACATCTTGCTACAGTAGTGAAATATATTTCATCTGTTCATGTTATGGAATTTTTGATCGAATTTATGAAATTGCAGCATAATCTGTTAAGAAACATTACGATAGTTTATGCAGTCCTTTCAGCAGTGGCAATGTTGTGGATTACCAGTATTTATTATTATAGTGTGGAGAAAATGAATTTTAGAAATGCCAGAAAGGCAAGTTTTGCATTAAATAAGAAGAGGTATATTGGACTGATACTGTCATATATGGTATGGCATGCCTTTTTTGCAGCAGTAATGGTGTTTTCGTATGTAGCTTTAACTTATGTTATTACGAGAATACTGATGCTGATACTGAAAAAAAAATTAGCATACACGATATCATTATATGTGGCAAAAAGACTATATGAAGTTGCACAGACAGTTTATTCATTCCTGATCACACCTGTGACTCTGGCAATTGTCGGTGGATATTATTATGCAAGAAAGAAAAAAATAAACGAGCAGATTGTGATTCCACTGCCGAAAGAGAATAAGACAGCAACAGAAAAAAAAGCATTTTTCAAACTTCGAAAGACGATTTCCATCATAGTGCTTGTCTCAGCATTTTTAAATATATTATATATTAGTTTTGATATTGGTATTGAAGGCATATACAATGTGCAATTATTTAAAAAGACAGTTATCGCAGCGCATAGAGGTTACTCCGCAGAAGCCCCGGAGAATACAATTCCGGCATTTGAGGCTGCCATCGAACATTTTTCGGACTATGTGGAACTGGATGTGCAAGAGACAAAAGACGGAGAAGTGATTGTGATGCACGACTCAAACTTCAAAAGGGTGGCAGGTGTCAATAAGCATGTTTGGGAAGTGACGTATGATGAAATACAAAACTATGATGTTGGAAAATGGTTTTCACCGGAATTTGAGGGGACATCGATTCCGAGACTGGAAGATGTTCTTGCAATGGCAAAAGGACGGCTGAAATTAAACATTGAGATTAAGCTGACAGGACATGAAAAGAATCTTGAAGAGAATGTGGTGAGACTGATTGAAGAATATGACATGGAACAGGAATGTGTCATTACATCCTTTCAGAAAAAGGCACTTAAAAATGTCAAAAGGAGTAATCCCGAAATCAAAACAGGATATATTTTAAAAGTTGCTTTTGGTGATTTTTCAGGAATGATGTATGCAGATGCACTCAGTGTACAATATGCATTTGCAAGCTCAGCTTTTATTAACAGCGCACACAGTTCAGGGAAGAAAGTATATGTATGGACTGTTAATTCCTCTGATCTGATTTATGAAATGATTAAACGAGGCGCGGATATGATTATCACAGATGATCCTGTGCTGGCAAAAGAAACGATTACATCATATGAAACAAATCCATATGTTGTCAAATTGATTAAGTCATATATGAAATGAAGGAGTAGTGATGAAAAATGATAGCAAAATTTGCAGAAAATAAAATTAAATCGGAAGAAATAAAAAAGATTTTAACGATTGCAGGCTCTGATTCCAGTGGTGGCGCAGGAATACAGGCGGATTT
Organism: uncultured Lachnospiraceae bacterium; assembly: GCA_902773095.1. GTDB lineage: Bacteria > Bacillota > Clostridia > Lachnospirales > Lachnospiraceae > Bovifimicola. The sequence goes on from CACYDA010000038.1 coordinate 2,675, forward strand.
GAAAACAATACAGGCACATCATATGTATGGAATGAGTGTCATTACCTCTATTACCGCACAGAACACAACAGGAGTGTATGGAATTGATGATGTTTCTCCGGAGTTTGTAGAAAAGCAGATTGATGCTGTCTTTGGGGATATACGTCCTGACGCGGTGAAAATAGGAATGGTATCAAATGTTGAAATTATTAAAATGATAGTAAAAAAACTAAAAGAATACAAACCGGATATCATTGTTGCCGATACAGTGATGGTTTCAACGAGTGGATGTATGTTAATAGAAGAAGAGGCAAAGAGAGTACTATCAAAAGAGTTGTTTCCAATTGCTGATATTATTACACCAAATGTTCCGGAGGCAGAGGTGCTAAGTGGTATTGAAATCCGGACAGAAAATGATATGGAAAAAGCTGCCGAAATTCTTTCGAAGAATAATAAAGCAGTTCTGATTAAAGGCGGTCATATGGCAGGAGAGGCAAATGATCTGCTCAGAGTAAATCATCAGAATTATTGGTATAAAGCAATGAGAGTCAATAATGATAATACACATGGAACAGGATGTACATTATCATCAGCGATTGCGTGTGAAATGGCAGATGGAAAAGATATTTGTGATGCTGTAAAAGCAGCCAAAAGATATGTGTATCATGCCATCAGTGCAGGATTAAACTTAGGAAACGGAAGCGGTCCACTGTGGCATGATGTGGATTGATCAATATTGGAATTGATTTCCATAGAAATCATCATACGAAAAGTATAAAATATTCCCATTTCGTTAATCATTTTAAATGGATATAAATTTAAGATGATGGAGGAATGGGAATATGTCTCTTTATAAAGTCGAAATATGTGGCGTAAACACATCAAAACTTCCGCTGCTTTCAGAAAAAGAAAAGGAAGAACTTTGGGATAAAATTGAAAAGGGAGATAAAGAGGCGAGGGAGCAATTTATACAGGGAAATTTAAGACTCGTGTTAAGTATCACAAAGAGATTTGCGGGAAACAATGAAAATATTGATGATCTGTTTCAGATTGGATGTATTGGTCTGATTAAAGCGATAGACAATTTTGACAGAAATGTAGGTGTGAAGTTTTCGACATATGCAGTTCCGATGATCATGGGTGAAATCAGAAGATTTTTGAGAGATAATAATGTGGTCAGAGTGAGCAGATCATTAAAAGATATTGCATATAAAGCGATTTATACGAAAGAAATGATGATAAAATCGGGACATAAAGAACCGACAGTTGATGAAATTGCACAGGAACTGGGGATTGGAAAAGAAGAGATTGTATATGCCCTTGATGCCATACAAAACCCTGTCTCACTTTATGAGCCTGTCTA
>CACYDA010000039.1 GCA_902773095.1 uncultured Lachnospiraceae bacterium
ACTCTGTTTCCTCTTTCAACTTTAAGCCTCAGACCATGTTCTTCAAAAAACTTCATCACATCTTCATTGGTAAAGGAATAGATACTACTATACATGAATTTTTTGTTTGTCACAATATGATTCAATACATCATCCAGATCTGATGCATTGCACACATTACACCTTCCTTTACCGGTGATATAGATTTTTTTTCCTGCCTTTTCATTTCTCTCGTATACAGTAATCTTTGCACCGTTGATCGCGGCACTGTAAGCTGCCATCATTCCTGCGGCACCTGCTCCAATTACAGCTATATTCATTTTGATAAGTCCTTTCGTGCCATTTTGTTATAAAAATCACCAATTCCATATGAAATATAATCACATATCTAAAAACTTTTGTCAAGAAAAAAAGTGATGTCAAGTGACACCACTTTTTATATTAGATGAATCGGTAATCATTAAATTCTATGCCGGATACACACCATCTTTTGTGTCAGCTGCCGCCGGATCAATTTTTGTCTGTTGTGCTTCTCTATATTTAAAGAAATCCGTTGCAACCTGTGGGAATAATGCATAAGAAAGTACATCTTCATCCTGCTGGATATACTGTTCACATTCTTTCTTAAAGTTTTCAAGCTGAGGTTCGATCAAATCAGCAGGTCTGCATGTGATTGGCTTTGCATCACCGATACACTTCTTTTGTACATCTTTATTAAACGGTTTTACTGTCTTGCCAAATTCACCACTGAGCACCTTCTTGGATTCCTTTGTAACCATCTTGTATCTCTCACCCTGTAATACATTAAGAACAGCCTGTGTTCCAACAATCTGTGATGAAGGAGTAACAAGAGGAGGTTCACCAAAATCTTTTCTAACTTTTGGTATCTCTTCAAGCACCTCATAATACTTGTCTTCTGCATTAGCCTCCTTCAGCTGTGAAACAAGATTTGATAACATTCCACCAGGAACCTGATATAATAATGTCTTGATATTCACTCCCATTACCTTAGGATTTAATAATCCACTCTTTAATGCTTCTTCCTGAATAGGTCGGAAGTAATCTGCAATCTTTGCAAGAGTATTCTGATCATAACCTGTATCATAAGGAGTTCCCTTAAATGTCTCAACCATCACCTCCGTAGCCGGCTGGCTGGTTCCCATAGCAAAAGGAGATATCGCTGTGTCAATCACATCAACACCCGCTTCGACTGCTTTTAAATAAGTCATGGACGCAACACCTGATGTATAATGTGTATGGAGCTGGATTGGAAGTTTTGTTCCTGCTTTTAATGCCTGAACTAATTCTGTAGCATTGTAAGGAAGTAACAGTCCTGCCATATCCTTGATGCAGATTGAATCTGCGCCCATCTCTTCAATCTTCTTTGCAGTGTTTTTCCAATAATCAAGTGTATATGCATCACCAAGTGTATATGACAACGCAATCTGTGCATGACCATTTTCTTTTTTTGCAGCATTGACAGCTGTCTTTAAATTATCAAGGTCATTAAAACAATCGAATATTCTGATAATATCAATACCGTTTGCAATCGATTTCTGTACAAAATATTCAACAACGTCATCAGAATAATGATTATATCCAAGAATATTCTGTCCTCTGAATAACATCTGCAATTTTGTATTCTTAAAACCATCCCTTAATTTTCTTAATCTTTCCCATGGATCTTCCTTCAAAAATCTGAGAGAGGCATCAAATGTTGCGCCACCCCAGCATTCTACAGAGTGATATCCAACCTGATCCATTGTATCAATAATTGGCAGCATCTGCTCTGTTGTCATTCTTGTAGCAATTAATGACTGGTGAGCATCACGAAGTACTGTCTCTGTAATCTTAATCGGTTTCTTTTCCGGCTTTGCTGTTTCCTTTGAGACATCTTTTTTTGTCTGCTCAGTTACTGTCACACTTTCCTGCTTTGCCGGTTTATTGTTATTTTGTTTCGACTGTTCTGTCGTCTTGGCTCCCTTAGATTTTTTTCCCTGCTGTGCCATGTTTTTTACCTGTCCTTTCCGTCTTATTGATGATATGACTGATTTTCACATTTCTCTCATCTGTCAAATGTAAATCATGTTAATAAAATGATGGTATATTAACTTATAAGAATATAGCCATAAATGTACCTGCAGCTACCGCAGTTCCAATAACGCCTGCAACATTTGGTCCCATTGCATGCATCAACAGGAAATTTGTAGGATCTGCTTCAGAACCAACCTTCTGCGAAACTCTTGCAGCCATCGGAACAGCGGAAACACCTGCTGAACCAATGAGTGGGTTAATCTTTCCATGCGTCAGTTTACACATTATTTTTCCAATCAGTACCCCTGCTGCAGTACCAAATGAAAATGCCACCAATCCAAGAATTACGATTTTAATCGTATCCCAGTTTAAAAATGCTTCCGCACTAGTCGTTGCTCCGACACTGGTACCGAGAAGAATCACTACGATATACATCAATGCATTAGAAGCAGTCTCTGTAAGCTGTTTCACAACGCCTGACTCTCTGAACAGATTTCCAAGCATCAGCATACCCACAAGCGGCGCAACCGTAGGAAGAATCAATGTAACAACAATCGTAATAACAATTGGGAATAAGATCTTTTCCAATTTTGAAACCGGTCTTAACTGTTCCATCTTAATTTTTCTTTCTTCTTCCGTTGTAAGTAACTTCATAATCGGTGGCTGGATAATCGGAACGAGTGACATATAAGAATAAGCTGCCACTGCAATCGGTCCCATTAAGGATGCCTGACCAAGTTTTCCTGCAAGGAAAATAGAGGTAGGACCGTCAGCTCCACCGATGATGGAAATTGCTGCTGCTGCCTTATCGTTAAATCCCATAAATATGGCAAGGAAATATGCAATATAAATACCAAACTGCGCTGCAGCACCAAGTAAAAAGCACCTAGGATTGGCAATTAACGGACCAAAATCCGTCATTGCGCCTACACCCAGGAAAATAAGCGAAGGTAAAATACTCCACTCATCCAGCAGATAAAAATAATGTAACAAACCACCTACTCCATTTTCTGAATTCTTAATGGAGAGCATAATGTCCGGATACATATTAACAAGCAGCATACCAAATGCAATCGGTACAAGTAAGAGTGGTTCGTATTCTTTTGCTATTGCAAGATATAAAAATACAAGTGCTACTAAAATCATGACAAAATTACCAACTGTCAGATTAAAGAACGCTGTCTGATGCAATAGATTTCCTAATGTATCAGATATATAATCCATTGTAAGTCCTCCTGTCCATTCTTATTTTCACGTTGTTCTAATTCAATGTTGCAAGCACTGCTCCTGCTTCTACACTTGATCCTTCATTTGCATTGATTGTAGCAACTGTACCGTCCTGTGGAGCGACAATTTCATTTTCCATCTTCATCGCTTCAAGAATCATGACAACATCTCCACGCTTCACTGCCTGACCGGCAGAAACCTTCACTGACAAAATCTTTCCAGGCATAGGAGCATTAATCTTCACAGCTCCCTCAGCGCCTCCTGACTGTACCTTTGCTTCTTTTTTTACTGTCTTTTTAGGTGCTGTAGGTGCAGCACTTACAGGTGCCGCCAAAACAGAACTTCCTAATTCTTCTACTTCAACATCATATACATTTCCATTTACAGTAATTCTATAATTTTTCATATCAATACCATGCTTAGTCATCTTTGACTGTGCCCAAAAAAGACTGAAAGAGCGGGCATCGCTTATCCTTTCAATTTGTTTTCTTTCAATCTATCCTATTCCTTATCATTTTGTTACTTCATTAAATCATTTTAGTTCAAATCCTTTTAGTTGCGATTCCATTTACTGCCGGGAACTCTCTTAATTGATCGAACAACAAAACCGTCTTTCGACATATTCTGTGAAGATGCTGCAATCGCAGCTGTAATGACTGCAACAAGTTCTGTATCTTCCATTTCCTGTGACTCATCTGTCTGATCCGGATCGGTTATACTGAGTTCTTCCTCTTCTTCGTCATCATCATCATCATATGAACGCGACTTTCTTTCAGCTTTTCTGCGTTTTCTCTCCTCTTTTCTCTGTTTGAAATCTACCACTGCTTTTTCAAGTTTTGAAACATGAACAAATAATGAAATCAACACACTTAAGAATGCCAGAACAATGATAACGATTCCCATACCCATCAATGTATTCATACCAGCCTGCTTCATTCTGTGAGCAAGTGAATACTGAGGTTCATATGAAATCGCTGATTTCACCAACTCTGTGTCACCTTTGGCATAAGTATATTTCACTACTACATCCATTTTCTTACCGTTCTTTTCAAACCTGGCCGTAGTAGAAATTGTCACACTGTCATCATTCACTATTTTCTTATATTTTGGAGAATTATCTTCTTTTAAATAAAAACCAACATAATTGCCTACTTCTTTTTTCAGATCCTTAACCTGATCAATTCCATTCAGCAAAACTTCATAAGACGAATCCGAATTTAACTGCTGTCTATAATTTAAAGAGTACATATCAAGCTCATCATCCTTCATCTGAAACAGGCTTTCCGCATACCCAACTGTATCTGTCACCAACTCGTCCACATCATATGAAAATCCGGGATCTTTTTCCTCTTTTTTATTACATGCAGTAAGAGAAAATAGCAGAGTAAGAACACAACCGAATAACAATAGTTTTCTCATTTTTTTCATGTTCTTCACCTCTCACTAAACTGTTCCATGCTTTTTACTAATATGCTCTTCTCTTTTTGAAATGAGCATTTCCAGTGCACCGATCAGATAAATTCTCGTATCTTCCGGCTCAATTATCGAATCCACATATCCTCTGTTTGCCGCTGACTGTGTACTTAACTGAAGTTCGTCATACTCAGCTGCTTTCTTAGCAATTATCTCATTTTGATTTTTTGACTTAGCTATTTCATCTGCAAACATGATCTTTGCCGCTGACTCAGCATTCATCATTCCAATCTTAGCCTGTGGCCATGCATACACAATATCAGCGCCTAACCCTTTGCTATTCATCACAGCATAGGCACTTCCAAAAGCATTTCCAATCACTACATTTATTTTAGGTACTGTCGCATTAGCAAACGCATATGTAAGTTTTGCAGACGCTTTTGCTACCATCTTTTCTTCATCCATAGTCGTCTCATATCCGGTAACATTGGTAAATGAAACAACCGGGATTCCAAATGCATCACAGAAATTGACAAATCCCGCTGCTTTCTCGCTTCCATTTGAAGTGAGCAAATCGGAATTATTCGCAGCTACACCAACCGTGTCACCATTTAATCGAATGAATCCGGTAACCATGTCTGTAGCATAATCTTTTTTTGTTTCAAAAAACTGTCCGTTATCTGATATCATCTGTAAAAGTGTCTGTATATCATCAATACTTTCATCAATTCCCTCACACAGTCTGTTTAAGTCATCCTGACATTCCGCATATGGGATTCCCTCCTGATAATTACCCGGAAGCAAATCTACTAATTCTCTGATCTTTTCAAATACTTCATCCTCATCACCTGAGAAATCAACATTTGCAGTTTCTTCACTTTGGAATTTAGCAGAAGCCGTGTCACATTTTCCTTCATAATTGCCATCTATTGCATTAGGCGAATTAACAAAAAGCTTTGCATTTTTTTCCATAAAGGTAAAATCTGACAGTTGCGAAAGAACCGCAAGTCCGCCACCACATCTTCCAAAAATTGCCGTAATCTGAGGAACTACGCCTGATGCCAATGTCTTCTTAAGATAAATCTCTGAGAAAGCATTAAGAGCATCTGTTGCCTCTTCTAATCGAAGTCCTGCACAGTCAACAAGACCAATAACAGGCGCTCCCATTTTCATAGCCATATCATAAATCTTTGCTATCTTTTTTGCATGCATCTCTCCAACGGAACCGCCTAAAACTGTAGAGTCCTGGCTGTAAACATATACCAGGGTATCATTAATCCTACCGTAACCTGTTATCACACCATCTGCCGGAGTTTCTTTCTGTGCCATGTTAAAATCAGTAGTTCTTGCCTTTACAAGACTTCCGATTTCAACGAAACTGTTATCATCAAGTAATGCTTCTATTCTCTTACCTGCTGATACATTTGATGTAGTACTCATCTCTTAAACCTCCATTTTATATATTTCACACACAAAAATCCATCTTATGATGATTTTTGCGGCATTGAATCAAGTATGTTATCATTCAGAGCCAAGTGTCAAAATAGCATCAAAATCTATTAACAAACTTAAAATCTCTGCCGATTATATTTTATTACTTCAAGCAAAAAAATGCAAGCAGATAAACAAATTTTACGAAGTTTTTATAATAAAAAAGTGTGAAGAATTTTTAAGACAGAATATTTAAAATCAATTCGTTTCACTGTTTTTTTTGCCTTGATTTCAAACCTTGCCAATTCCTCCCCGTTAACGATGATCTTCATGATTCCCACTGTCTCATTTTCATACACCGGCGCCTCTTTTTTTTCATCAAACAAATACTCATATTCAACATGATCAAAATCAGACATAAGGGCACTGCACTCCCCATATATGGTGGTACCAACTTCTTTTTTCACACCATTTTTTACTTGTAACATCCGATAGTCTTCAATGCCGGAAAAAATGACCCTGTAATTAAAATGTTCTAGTCCATAATTCATTAGTTTGATCGTATCTTTCCATTTATAAGTCTTTGAAGGCGGCCATCCGCTGGCAAGTACTACTGAAATCAAGGTCTTGTTTCCCGATCTTACCGCCCCCACAAAACAGTATCCGGCATTTCCGGTAAATCCGGTTTTAATCCCCATCGCGCCATCCATCATACCCAGAAATGCATCTTTATTATTTACGGAATAATTCGATTTCCCGTCTATTTCATGAAACGTATGTGAATCCGTATTGATAATCTTAACAAATTCATCATTTTGGATTGCTTGTGCCGCAATGAGTGCCAGGTCATAAGCTGTGGTATAATGATCCTGATCATCCAATCCATTTGGTGTCACAAAATTTGTATCCATTGCCCCCATTTTTTTTGCTCTCTCATTCATCATTGCAGCAAATCCTTCCACGCTTCCTCCGACTTTCTCGGCAATTGCTACTGCTGTATCATTATGAGATTCCAACATCAGGGAATAAAGCAAATCTTTCATGTAAAAACGACTTCCTGCCGGTGCCCCCATTTTTACTTTCGGCATAGAGGAGGCATATGATGAAAATTCCACTACATCGTCGGCTGAAGCGTTTTCAAGTGCGACAAGACATGTCATGATTTTCGTTGTGCTTGCCATTGGCAGTTTTTCATATCCATTTTTTTGATATAAAACTCTTTTGCTGTCAGCATCCATCAAAAGCGCTGATTTTGCATACAAATCACTTTCCTCTAACGCATAAACTTGTTGCACCCCGAATAGTTTTCCGACATTTGGAACAGAACATACCGGAATCATTTCTAATAATAAAATTCCTGCAATCAGGCATAATACATATTTTTTTAATACGAATGGCAATTGATTGTTCATCACTATATCACCATATTTTTCTTAATTAATAAATTATATTATTTTCCTAAAAATATATGCAAACAATGAAAGAATGCACCATCAAAAAAAGCAACCTAAACAGTTGCTTTTTTCAGAGGAAATATGAAAAGAAAATTTTTTTATCAACGCTTTATTGCTTTGATGTTATTATCATAGATTAAATTTGTGACCATTTAGTGAAAAAAAAGTGAATGAATTATAAAAAATAACGATTCATTATGATTCTTTTGAAAACTTCGTAATCTGTTCTTCTAACCATTCTCTGGAATCAAAATAATTAATCTTCATTGAATTCTTGACATCTGCAAGTGTATCAGCTGCCACCTCTCTGGCTTTTTCGGTTCCTTCCTTCAACACTTCATATACATAAGAAATATCTTTTTGATATTCTTTTCTCTTATTACGTATAGGTTCTAATTCTGACTGAATCACATTATTCAGGAATTTTTTGACTTTTACATCACCAAGACCACCTCTTGTATAATGCTCTTTTAATTCATCAAGGTTTTTATACTCTGGTAAAAACTCCTCAAAATGTTCCACTTTACTAAATGCATCAAGATACGTAAATACCGTATTCCCCTCTAATTTTCCCGGATCCTCAATCTTAATATGATCCGGATCTGTAAACATACTCATTACCTTTTTCTTTATATCAGCCGATTCTTCTGACAGATAGATACAGTTTCCAAGCGACTTGCTCATCTTAGCTTTTCCATCAATTCCAGGAAGTCTTAAACATGCCTTATTATCCGGCAGCAGGATTTCAGGTTCCACTAATGTATCTCCATAAACGGAATTGAATTTTCTAACAATTTCTTTTGTCTGCTCAAGCATAGGAAGCTGGTCTTCACCGACAGGAACTGTGGTTGCCTTAAAAGCAGTAATATCTGCAGCCTGACTAATTGGATATGTGAAAAATCCTACCGGAATACTTGCTTCAAAATTTCTCATCTGAATTTCAGATTTTACTGTAGGATTACGTTGAAGTCTTGAAACAGTAACGAGATTCATATAATAGAACGAAAGCTCAGTCAATTCGGGTATTTGTGACTGAATCAGGATAGTAGCTTTTTGGGGATCAAGCCCACATGAAAGATAATCCAACGCTACTTCCATAATATTCTGTCTCACTCTCTCAGGATTGTCAGCATTATCTGTAAGAGCCTGTGCGTCTGCAATCATGATAAAGATTTTTTCATACTCACCGGAATTTTGTAATTCCACTCTTCTTTTTAGTGAACCCACATAATGACCAACATGAAGTCTTCCTGTTGGTCTGTCGCCTGTCAAAATAATTTTACTCATAATACTCCTTTCATATCCAACAGATATTAATATATTCTTTTCTTTTTTAATACCAATAATAATCCAAAATAGGATACCACAGCCGCGATTAAAGCAAAGAAAATCGCAATGATATTTCTGTTTGTTAAGAAGATAAACAAATTATAGATCAAAACAACACAAACAGACATGATGATGCCACATATAGAAGGAATCAAAAATGTTTTAACCACTTCCTGTGTATATCCCAAATATTTATTTAGTGATAACAGATTTAATATCATAATAACAACCGGAAAAGTTGTTGTTCCTATTACAACTGCAAAAATGCCCAGATTGGTAAATCTTAACAGTATGAACAATAAAACAATATGAATTACCAATGATATACACGAATGCCATACCGGTTCATTCATCTTGTCAATCCCCTGAAGTGCAGAACTAGTCACTGTTGACATCGTGTAGAATACCACCGCAATTCCTCCGATGGTAAGCATCATACCTCCCTGAGAACTGTCATACTTTCTAAAAAGCAGCTCCACAACCGGTTCTCCTAAAACAACAAGACCCATAAATGCAGGAATCGCAACTAACATATTCGTCTTTACTGTTGCACTGATTTTTTCATTAATCTCTTTATATTCACCTCTTGCTTTTGAAGCTACTATGCTTGGAAGCATAGACGCTGACATCGCAGAGGCAACTCCCATAACAACACCGGTAAGCATGGTATAGCTGGAACTGTAATTTCCCAACATTATGGCAATTTCTTTACTGGTAAGTCCAGCCTGACTCATCATCTTGCCAAACATAATATCATCAAACACTGCACTAATCTGATAAAATGTCTGCCCAATAATGATTGGAATCATCGTAACAATTATTACTCTAAGTATTTCCGACGTTTCCTCGTCAATACTTCGATAATCTTTCCTCACTTTTGTGTAAAAAACTGGTCGGTACATCATATAAATCGCCACAACAATGACCAGCGCCGTAAGAGCACCAAATAAAGTTCCCATTGTTCCACCTGCTGCACCATATCCGGCCGCATTCACCGAATCCTTATACGAATGAATCAATAGATACCCGGCCACAATACTGACAATTGCATTCACAATCTGTTCCATTAACTGTGATAATGCAGTAGGGATCGTTGTTCCCTGACCCTGATAAAACCCACGAAACACACCAAGTACAGATACAATTAAAATTGTAGGAGCAAGTACCTTCAACGGAAGTGCAATTCCGACATAATCTTCATAAAAATGTTTCTCAATAAAATGGGCGCCAAAAAACGTGACGCAGGCAGCCAATCCACCTGTCACAGATGCAACTGTAAGTGATATACGGAATATTTTTTTTGCATCCCTATACTGTCTTTTTGCCAGCTTATTAGATACCAGTTTTGATACTGCCATTGGCAATCCATAAGAAGACAACACGAGCATGATATTATAAACATTATACGAGGCACTGTAAATTCCATTTGCTTCGGCCCCAATAATATTTACCATAGGGATTCTGTAAAGCAATCCGATTACTCTGACCAGAATACCTGCAACTGCAAGAATTCCTCCATTTAAAATCAAGTTTTTAATGCTTTTCTTTTGATTCATTTTTATATACCAAACAAATAAATTGTACCCTTCCTTACACAATAGTATCATTATATTACAATTTATCCTAATATTCCACAGAAAAATATTTTTTCTGTTACTTTTTTTCTTTACACAATGGCATCTTTCATTGATTTTACATAGTTGTATAATTCTTCACCCGCATTTTCACCATTTTTTGCAATAATTTTCACAATCGCGCTTCCTACAATGACTCCATCAGCAAATTGTGAAAAATGGCTTGCCTGCTCAGGAGTGCTGATTCCAAATCCGATGGCAGCAGGTGTATCCGTATTCTTTTTGATCACATCAACAATGGATTCAAGGTCTGTTTTAATCTCTGAACGTACCCCGGTCACTCCCATTGAAGAAACAACATAAACAAACCCTTTCGCTTTAGAGGCAATCATTCCGATTCTCTCCTCTGAGGTAGGCGCAATCATAGAAATGAGATCGACATCATACTTACCTGCAATATCAAGTATTTCTCCCTTTTCTTCGTATGGCATATCAGGAATAATAATTCCATCAACGCCACACTCTTTGCATTTTGCAAGGAATGCGTCATAACCATAATGAAATACAGGGTTTAAGTAAGTAAGAAAGACAAGTGGCACATCTGTTTTTCTTCTGATACTTTTTACCTTTTCAAAAACTTTTTCCACAGTTGTCTTCGCGCGAAGCGCTCTGATATTTGCCTCTTGAATCACAATTCCTTCTGCAATCGGATCCGAAAAAGGTATCCCAATTTCTATTAAGTCAGCTCCCGCTTCGACCATTTTGAGTACATATTCTTCTGTTTTTTCAAGGTTTGGATCACCGGCTGTTAAAAATGCAATAAATGCTTTTTTATTTTCAAATGCTTTATCTATTCTACTCATGTAAATCAACTCCTCTGTATCTTGCTATCGCGGCAACATCTTTATCACCACGTCCTGATAAACAAATAATAATAATTTCATCCTTACTCATTGTCGGAGCAAGTTTCATCACATGCGCTACAGCATGCGCACTTTCGATGGCACATATGATTCCTTCTGTTCTGGCAATATATTCGAAGGCAGACACTGCTTCTTCATCCGTTATACTTACATACCGGGCTCTTCCGGTTTCATGAAGATAAGCATGTTCCGGTCCGATTCCCGGATAATCAAGTCCGGCAGAAATCGAATATACCTCCGAAATCTGTCCTTCTTCATTCTGACAGAATAGTGATTTCATTCCGTGAAATACCCCAAGACTTCCTTTTGCAATCGTTGCTGCATGCTGATCTGTATTAATTCCATGTCCGGCAGCCTCACATCCGATCAGTCTGACGTTCTCATCCCCAATAAAGTTGTAGAACATTCCCATAGCATTACTTCCACCACCGACACAAGCCACAACTGCATCCGGTAGTTTTCCTTCTTTTTCTAAAATCTGTTCCCTAGCCTCTTTGCTGATCACACTCTGAAAATCTCTTACAATTGTCGGGAATGGATGAGGTCCCATGACTGAACCAAGTACATATAACGTGTCATCTACTCTGTTTGTCCATTCTCTCATCGCTTCATTAACAGCATCTTTTAGTGTCATCGTTCCACTTGTAACAGGATGAACTTTTGCGCCCAAAAGCTCCATTCTGTATACGTTCAATGCCTGTCTTTGAGTATCCAGCTTACCCATAAAAATCTCACATTCAAGACCTAATAATGCTGCTGCAGTAGCTGTTGCCACGCCATGCTGTCCGGCTCCTGTCTCTGCGATTACCCTTGTTTTTCCCATTTTTTTAGCGAGCAGTACCTGACCTAATACATTGTTAATCTTATGTGAACCCGTATGATTTAAATCCTCCCTCTTGATATAGATCTTTGCTCCACCTAAATCCTCAGTCATCTTTTCTGCATAGTACAATAAAGACGGCCTTCCGGCATATTCTTTTAAAAGAGTATCAAGTTCTTTACAAAATGCTTCATCTTTTTGATAATACGCATATGCTTCTTCTAGTTTTTTTATTTCATTCATCAGTGTTTCCGGTATATATTGTCCGCCATACTGACCAAAACGTCCTTTTTTCATAATTTCCTTTGACATCTAAATTTCCTTTCTGCTAATTCATTTTGCTAATTCATTTCGCTATTTCAATTTCAAACAGATTTTGATAACAGTTCTTTGATCATACCTGCCTTGTCCTCACTTTTCATCAATGTTTCCCCGATTAATACAGCATTCACATGATGATCAACCAACCGCTTGATATCATCCGGTGTTTTTATTCCACTTTCTGAAATAAACTTCACATCTTCGTCTACCATGTTTCTGTATCTTATGCTGTTTGTAATATCAACAGTAAAATCTCTCAGGTTTCTGTTATTCACCCCGATGATTCCGGCACCACATCTCTTAGCCATCATAACTTCTTCCTCATCATGTGCCTCTACAACTGCTGACATTCCTAAACGGTCTGCAATGGTAAGATATTCTTTGATTTTTTCTTCACTTAAAATTGCACAAATCAGAAGAATTGCGCTTGCTCCTATTGTTTTCGCTTCATAGATCTGATATTCATCAATCACAAAATCTTTTCTAATAATCGGAATATTAACACTTTGACTGATTTCTTTTAAATAATCATTGCTTCCAAGAAAAAACTCCGGTTCTGTCAGCACAGAGATACATGCTGCTCCTGCCTTTTCATATTCCTTTGCAATTGTAACATAATCAAAATTTTTTGCAATCAGTCCTTTTGACGGTGAAGCCTTCTTTACCTCGCAAATAAAGGCAATCGGCTTTTGATTTAAGGCTTTCTCAAACGCAAAATCATTTGCTTTTTCTTTTTCACATTCTTCAAAGGCCCGCTTTTTAATGAGTTCCAAACTTTCTGTTTTATATGACTGTTGTACCCGGAGTCTGGTACTTTCTACAATTTTATCAAGTATCATTGTCTAATCGCCCTTTCTTTTCCGGTTTTCTTCTACGCATTTGTCAATTTGATAAATCGATTAAGCTGTTCTAATGCTTTTTTGCTTGCAATCATCTCCTTCGCTATTGCAATTCCCTCTGCTATGGAGAGCTCAGGTTTTGCAACATGAATTGCAGCTCCGGCATTGAATAATACCGCATCCGTCTTTGATCCTTCTGCCCCATTTAATATTTCAAGCGCAGTCTGTGCATTTTCCTGCGGAGTTCCACCAGCCAAATCTTCTTTTTTACATCTTCTAAAACCATATTCCTCCGGTTTCAATACATATTGAATAAATTCTCCGTTCCTTATTTCACATACTGCAGTTTCATCACTCAATGAAATCTCGTCAAAACCGTCTCTTCCGTACACAACCATTGCTTTTTTGACGCCAAGATTACTTAACACTCTTGCAAGTGGTTCCACAAGTGCCTCTTCATATACACCTAATAGCTGCATTGTTGCACCGGCGGGATTGGTAAGAGGTCCTAAAATATTGAAAATAGTTCTGATTCCAAGTTCTTTTCTGATTGGGCCGACATATTTCATAGACATATGATACTTCTGTGCAAAGAGGAAGCAGATTCCGATCTCGTCAAGAACTTTTGCACTTTTTTCAGGTTCTAATGTGATATTTACACCAAGTGCTTCTAAACAATCTGCCGTTCCACATTTACTTGAAGCCGCTCTGTTACCATGTTTAGCAACTCTTATACCGGCAGCAGATACAATAATGGAAGCAATTGTTGAGATGTTAATGGAATTTGCGCCATCTCCGCCTGTTCCGACAATCTCAAGCGCCTCACTTTCATCAAGCAGTTTTAGTCCGTGTTCTCTCATCGACTTCGCGCTTCCCGTAATCTCTTCAATCGTTTCTCCTTTCATTGCCATTGCCATAAGATAAGAACTCATCTGGACAGGAGACGCATCACCACTCATTATTTCATCCGTTACAGCCTTTGCCATCTCATATCCTATATCTTCTTTTTTTGATAATTGAATAATTGCTTCTTTAATCATGTTTTTATACCTTCCTTTATCATTGATTCTATTATTTATTCGATTCTATTTTTAATCGTATATTGATTAACAGTCTAAGAAATTTTTAATCACCTTCCTGCCATCGGGAGTTAAGATTGATTCCGGATGAAACTGTACACCAAATACTTTATATTTTCTATGTTCAACAGCCATCACTTCACCATCTGATGTCTTCGCAGTCACTTTTAATTCATCACTTAATGTGGAATCATCAACAGCAAGCGAATGATATCTTGCTACCTTTATTTCCGGATTCATCCCTTTAAACAAAGCTGCGTCCAAATCCGTCTTTACAATGGACTGTTTGCCATGCATTAGCTGTTTTGCATAGGTGATCGTAGCTCCATATGCCTCACAAATTGACTGATGCCCGAGGCATACCCCTAATATTTTATATTTGTTTCCCAACTTTTGAACAAGTTCAATACAGAT
>CACYDA010000040.1 GCA_902773095.1 uncultured Lachnospiraceae bacterium
ATGCGTGTGACAGGTGCTGCAGACCCGACAAAGCCTATGAGTGAGACACTTCATGGAAAATTACCTCAGAAGAAACTGGTTCGTGGCGCTGCAAATGGTTATAGCTCATATGGTAATCAGATTGGACTGGCAACCGGACTTGTAAAAGAAATCTATCATCCTGATTATGTTGCCAAGAGGATGGAAATTGGCGCAGTGATTGCAGCAGCTCCAAGATATGCTGTTAAACGTGAGAATTCTGATCCGGGAGATATTATTGTATTACTGGGTGGTCGTACAGGACGTGACGGTTGTGGCGGAGCAACAGGTTCTTCCAAGGTTCATACAGAGAGTTCCATCGAGACGTGTGGAGCAGAAGTTCAGAAGGGTAATGCGCCTACAGAGAGAAAGTTACAGAGATTATTTAGAAGAGAAGAAGTCAGTAAACTGATTAAGAAGTGTAATGACTTTGGTGCCGGTGGTGTTTCAGTAGCAATAGGAGAGCTGGCAGATGGTCTTGATATTAATCTTGATCAGGTGCCTAAGAAATATGCCGGACTTGATGGAACGGAAATTGCAATTTCAGAGTCACAGGAACGTATGGCAGTAGTAATTGATCCGAAAGATGTGGCGGAATTCATGAAATATGCAAATGAAGAAAATCTTGAGGCGACAGAAGTGGCAGTTGTCACAGAAGAACCAAGACTGATTTTGAAATGGAGAGGAAAAGAGATTGTTAATTTAAAGAGAGCTTTCCTTGATACGAATGGAGCTCATCAGGAATGTGAAGTTGAAGTGGAAATGCCTGATGAAAATCATAAATTCTTTGAAACACCGAAGGTTGAAGATGTAAAAGAGGCATGGCTTCACACACTTGCTGACTTAAATGTCTGCTCACAGAAAGGTCTTGTTGAGAGATTTGACGGTTCCATTGGCGCGGGTTCTGTATTTATGCCGTTTGGTGGAAGATATCAGCTCACAGAGACACAGGCGATGGTTGGCAAACTTCCTGTTTTGAACGGAAAATGTGATACAGTGACAATGATGAGTTACGGCTTTGATCCGTATCTTTCAAGCTGGAGTCCATACCACAGTGCTATTTATGCTGTAGTCGAGTCAGTGGGAAAGATTGTGGCAAATGGAGGAGATTATAAAAAGATCCGTTTTACATTCCAGGAATACTTTAGAAGAATGTCTTCTGATCCGAAACGTTGGAGTCAGCCTTTTGCAGCGCTCCTCGGGGCGTATGATGCGCAGCTCGGATTTGGACTTCCTTCAATTGGCGGAAAAGACAGTATGTCAGGAACATTTAACGAAATTGATGTACCGCCAACATTGGTGTCTTTTGCAGTGGATGTAGCAAAAGAAAAAGAGATTATCTCACCGGAATTTAAGAAAGCCGGCAATAAGATTGCTTTGTTTGAGATTGCAAAAGATGAATTTGATTTACCGGATTATGAAAAAGTCATGGCATTATATGACAGAATTCATGAGCTGATCTTGAATGGTGTGATAAAATCTGCTTACTGTGCAGATGCGAAAGGTGTAGTGGCAGCAGTAAGTAAGATGGCATTCGGAAATAAACTTGGCGTAAAGATCAATACTGATGTAGCAAAAGAAAAATTATTTGAAAAAGGGATTGCAAATATTGTTGCTGAAATTGAGGCAGACAAGGTATCAGAACTTGAAACCGGAAGTGAGTATTCAGGCACAGTGATTGGTGAAGTGACAAGTTCGGGAAGCTTTGTATATGGTGATGTAGTGATTACGATGGAAGAGGCATTGAATGCATGGACAGGAACGCTTGAAAGTGTATTTCCAACCAGAAAAACACAGGATTTTTCAGAGATCGATACAGGAACATACAGGGCAGGAAGCGTTTATGTGTGCAAGAATAAGGTGGCTAAGCCTACGGTATTTATACCGGTATTTCCAGGTACAAACTGTGAATATGATACAGGAAAAGCGTTTGAGGCAGCAGGTGCAAATGTAATTACGAAGGTATTTAAGAATCTGACTGCAGAGGATATCAGAGATTCTGTTGAAATATTTGAAAAATCAATTTCACAGGCACAGATTATCATGTTCCCTGGCGGATTTAGCGCAGGTGATGAACCGGATGGTTCAGCAAAGTTCTTTGCGACAGCGTTTAGAAATGAAAAGATGAAAGAAGCAGTAACAAAACTGTTAAATGAGAGAGACGGACTTGCACTTGGAATCTGTAATGGTTTTCAGGCACTGATTAAACTTGGACTGGTGCCAAATGGACAGATTACAGGACAGGATGAGAATGCACCGACTTTAACATATAATGTAATCAATCGTCATATTTCCAAGATGGTTTATACAAAGGTTGTTTCAAATAAATCGCCATGGCTTGCGAAGGCAGAATTAGGAGGTACTTATGTTAACGCAGCTTCTCATGGCGAGGGTAGGTTCGTTGCAAATGAAGAATGGATTAAGAAACTGTTTGAAAATGGACAGGTAGCAACTCAGTATGTGAATGAAAAAGGAATTCCAACGATGGATGAGGAATGGAATGTCAATGGATCTTACTATGCAATAGAGGGAATTACAAGTCCTGACGGAAGATGTTTCGGAAGAATGGCACATCCGGAGAGATTTGGACAGTCTGTTGCAGTTAATATTACAGGTAACCAGAATATGAGAATATTTGAGTCTGGTGTGGAATACTTTAAATAAATAAATGAATGAAGGTGTAAAGATGAAAGAGACAGATGATACATTAGATGATGGAAAAGTGTATGATTTGACTTTTGATGGGGAAGAGGCAGTCTTTACGGAAAGTGAAGATTTGTTTCAGTTAAATTCACCAAAGAAGAAACATACAGCCAGATATTATGTTATTGAAGGTATTAGAAAAATTGTGATGCTTGCCGCATTGTGTATGTTTACCTATTCATCGTATGAGCTTACCAATATTTATCTTGATTATAAAGATGGTGATGAAGCATATGAAAATATGGAAAAAATGTTCGAGGTGCCGGAGATTGAAGTGGTAGAGGAACAGACAGATGAGTTTGGAAATACTATTATCAGTTCGAAACAGCCGATTGAGTGGACATACGATTTTCAGAAGCTTCTGAATGCGAACAGCGATGCAGTAGGTTGGATTAAACAGGATAATATTATCAGTTATCCTATTGTTGCCGGCACAGATAATACGTATTATCTGACACATAATGCACTTCATGTTGAAAACAAGGCCGGAGCCATCTTCCTTGATTACAGGGTTGACGGAGGAATGGAAGCGCAAAACTGTATTATTTATGGACACGATATGCTCAATGATTCTATGTTTGGAACACTCATCAAATATAGGACAAAGTCATATTATGATGCACATCCGACATTTGATATCTATATTGCGGAAAAACACTATAAGTATTATGTATTTGCAGCTTATGAGACAAATCAGATCGGAGATACGTATTCCTATAATTTTCCGAATGATGAAGAATTTCAGAATTATATCAATCTCTGCTTTTCAAAGAGATTATATGCTACCAATATCGATACGATTGCTCCGACAGATAAGATTATCACATTGTCGACATGTACCAGACATGACCAGTCAAAACGTATGATTGTACAGCTTGTTCGGGGAGAAGAGATTCAGTAATTCTTTGTTTAGAACATCTGATTTGGTTTGATCGGAAGTCTCGGTTAATGAATGTGATCTGATTAAATGATAATAGAATTGAAAGGATGTATCACTATGAGTGAATCTTTAAATGTATCAGAAATCTTTGGTGAAGACGTATTTAATGACACTGTCATGAAAGAACGTTTACCAAAGAATGTTTACAAGGAATTAAGAAAAGTAATTGATGAAGGAGCCGAGTTAAGGCTCGTGGTTGCTGATGTAGTTGCCAATGCCATGAAGGACTGGGCCATTGAAAAAGGGGCGACCCATTATACACACTGGTTTCAGCCGTTGACTGGTGTTACTGCTGAAAAACATGATTCTTTTATTTCTGTTCCGAATGCCAGCGGCAAAGTTCTGTTGGAGTTTTCAGGAAAAGAGCTGATCAAAGGAGAATCGGATGCTTCTTCTTTTCCTTCCGGAGGTTTACGCGCTACTTTTGAAGCGAGAGGTTATACGGCGTGGGATTGCACATCTCCCGCCTTTGTAAAAAGAGATGCTACGGGCGTCATTCTTTGTATCCCTACTGCATTCTGTTCCTATACAGGGGAGGCGCTGGATAAGAAAACACCTCTGCTTCGTTCCATGGAGGCTTTGAATACACAGGCACTTCGTA
>CACYDA010000041.1 GCA_902773095.1 uncultured Lachnospiraceae bacterium
ACAAAAGTTGAGATCATTATTGTTATCGCTGCAAAAAATACAATTGCTGCCAAAACACTGATGTCACAAACTATAGGTATTCCACCATTCATTCCCTTGGCAGCAAACAGCATATCCGACTCAATGATCTTTTGGCCAAGAATATCAAGCGTTATTTTAGTTCCTATATATCCCAGCAAAAGCCCCAAAGGTATGCCTACAAATCCCAGGACTAGTCCCTCATAATAAATCGAAAATCTCTTTTGCCTTGCTGTAGCACCAACGCTTGCAAGCATTCCCAGATAGCGCATTCTCTCTGTCAGCGACATTCCAATAGAATTAAAGATAAGAATAACTGATGTTGCAATTACAATTGCAAGTGCTATGCCCATCATTACAAAAAAAGATCTGTAAGTTCCGGCACTTCCTTCAAATGAAAAAACGCTCAGTAGGTACTCTGTGTTCAGACTGTATTTTTTAATTCCATAATCCGAAGCAATGCTCTTAAGCTGCTTTATTGCAGTGGTGTTGCATTTTTTTAGCTGAATGAACACCTGCGCTTTTTCAGTATCAGGATAAAAACCATTATCAAGGCCACGAAGTATATCCCAGTCTTTTGTTGGCATATTCCCATGAAGGATTGCTGTTACTGTACATGTCTCGGTTGAAAGCGTCTCAAACTTCTCATTTGAGCGATAATTCCCACCCAGATAAAGAAAACCTTCAAGTTCATCATTTATATATCTATAGCCCTGCTCAAAAGTAAGTGAATCACCTATTTTAAGATCTTCAAGACCGTTATCTATAAGGAACTGCTCCTCCACAGCAATTTCCGAAGAATTCTTTGGAAGAGTGCCCTCATAATCAGTTACAACCGCCATAGAGAGATAGTTTTCATCTGCATGCTGGATATTTCCCACTCTAAATCTGTACTCTTTATCATTTATGAGCCTTATTCCGCTCTGTTCTTTTTCCATCTCACAAACGCCTGCTATGGCAATTCTTTTATCCTGAGATAGAGAGGAAAACTGCTCGTAGCTTACCTCGTCAAACTCAGCATGTACATTTCCATCAGAGCGAACGGCTATGGTTCCAAAAAACTTAAAAAAAGAGAACACTCCAAGGATTATAGCGCTGATAAGTGCTGTGGATGTAGCTATCCCAAGCACAGTTACAATAGTTCTTTTCCTGTTTCCAAGAAGGTGCTTCAAGGTGAGTTTTGATACAATATTCATGATGCCATCACCCCTTCTTTCTTGGAATCACGGGTGATCTGGCCATCTTCAATTGTTATAACTCTGTCTGCAGAAAGAGCTATTTTCTCATCGTGAGTAATAATAACAACAGTTTGGTTATTCTCTTTATTAAACTTTCGCAAAAGAGAAATTATCTCCCTGCTGTTCTCGGAATCAAGATTTCCTGTTGGCTCATCGGCAAGAAGGAGAGCCGGATGATTCATAAGTGCTCGTCCTATGGAAACTCTCTGCTGCTGTCCTCCTGAAAGCTGACCGGGAAGATGTGATAATCTGTCCTTAAGCCCAAGCTTTTCTACAAGATCTTTTAAAAGCTTTTTATCTGGTTTCTTGCCATCAAGCAAAATGGGGAGCGTCATGTTTTCTTCCACATTTAGTATTGGAATAAGATTGTAAAACTGATATATAAGTCCTATGTTTCTTCTGCGGAAAATAGCAAGTTTTGTTTCATCAAGCTTTCCAATATCTGTTCCTGCTATGTTGACAACACCTGAGGATGGTACATCAACTCCTCCTAAAATATGCAAAAGCGTTGACTTGCCGGAGCCTGAAGGCCCTACAATCGCCACGAATTCCCCTTGCTCTATATCAAAAGAAACGTCTTTAAGGGCATCGACTCTCGTTTCTCCATTTCCATATACTTTGCAAAGGTTTCTGATTTCCAAAATATTCATTTATCTTTTGTCTCCCTTCTCAAACAAACTCTATTTTTTATCTGAGAACAGATTAAAACTCCAGTATTACTGCCTTGTGACTATTTCATTACAAAATTGTCACATTAGATAATTGTCTTATAAAATCTCACATTGAACTTAGTTCC
>CACYDA010000042.1 GCA_902773095.1 uncultured Lachnospiraceae bacterium
ATCCATGTCATATCCGGATGGGGCATAAAACTCCTTGAAGTAGTATTTTCCCCATTCAAGATTGGTGACGGTTTCAAGCATACCCGCCTGTCCATTCACTGTCTTTGTCGCCATCTGTAGTTTGATCGGGATATCTTCAGGGTCACCTAAAGAAGCACCGCCATAACTGCTGTCTTTGACCGTACCATTTTCCATGATCATACCAGCCGGATCAATCTCTCCCTCAACTTTATACAGATTAAATACAGAACCATTTAACGGTATCCCATCATCACTGCTCTTATAAAGTGTCGCTGAGCCTTTGATTCGTTTATTTTTCTTTGTTACCCTCTGCATTGTATCAGCCGTCGATACATTCAATTCAATCTCCGATGTATATAAATCACTATGATCCAGCACATAACCTGTCGGTGCGATGATTTCCTTAAAACGATAAGTGCCAAACTTCAGATCTTCGATGGTGATCATACCGCTCAAGGACGTCTTGAGGTATTCATATCCATCAACTGTATTCCATTCACTTCCGTTTTTCTCTTCCAATGCAAACCATGCATTTGCAAGACCGGTCACACCATCCTCATCATATTTTGTCAGTCTTATGGCAGCTGTTTTTTCATCATCTGCCTGTTTCGGATATACGACAATCGCTTTTTTAACCGGCTGTTCTTCAAGATTGACATTCTTATCAATATTTACCCAGACTCTGTCAACATTTAATTCATATCCATCTGGCGCTGTTACCTCAGTCAGGTAATAGTTTCCCCATGGAAGCCCGCTGATTGTAATCTTTCCTGATGAATCTGTCACGAATTCAGTCTTTGTTCCACCGGTCTTCTGATAAACATTCTCTTCATCCGTCAGTATTTTTGTACCACTTGAATCGTACAGCTCATATACTGCCCCGGAAAGCCCTTCAATGCTGGCATCATCGGCATCCGTTTTGGTAAAGACAAGCGTCCCTGTGAGTCTTTCGTTTTTTATTACAAACTCATTCTCTGTATAAGTAAGGTTTTTATGCGTCTCATCATTGTAACCCATATCTGCATTCGAAAGGGTAACAGAAGGCCATCCACCTGCGGGTCTTGTCTCATTGAGCAGATACCCCGGTGGTGCAGATACTTCTTTGTACCAGTAAGTTCCCGGTTCGAGGGTATCGACGATCAACTCTCCAAGCCTGTTGACCGCCACATTCTGAGCCGTGATATTTCCTTCCCAGTCCTTTGCAGGATCTGTACAGTCTTCATTTTTATAGAACGAAAACCTGGCATCACGAAGAGGTGTTCCTGTTTCACCATCCACCTTTAACAATGTCAGAAGCACTACCGGAGGAAGAAGCTTGACCTTTGCTTTTTCAGAGGTAAGCTTGACCCTGGTGGAACTTGTATAATAAACATTATAATCATTGACGGCATAACCTCCCAGAAGGTTTTTATTGGTCACAGACGTCACCACAGGCGCAATCATATTGACAACACAGTATAACTGCTTTTTTTCAATTCTCGCTCCCTGCAATCCGGATGCATCAAAATGCACTACAAATGATCTGACTCCTTCCGGTGCATTCCATACATTGCCCTCCCACTGGGAATCTTGGGCAATGGTAAAATCCGACAGATTATTGGTATAGGATTCTGCATTTCCGGATTCACTGTAGGAAGCTCCTTCTTCATAAGAATAATACACGGTTGGAATAAGACCGAGACCTACTGCATAACTCAAATCTATGCTTTGAAGGGTACCCTTCCATCTTTTTTCAACATCCACATCTGAATCTTGCGCCGTTTCGAGCACATCCTCAAAATATATGTCTTTTGTAGACGAACCAATGTCAAGGCTGATCCTGTATGAATACTGTGCACGCCTGTTCGCTTCCACCGTAAACGACTGACCTTTTGCATTGACTGTTGTGGAAGAAACAAACTTTTTCAAAGTACTGTCATACGTATACTGCCACGTATCATCACGGTAGGATTTCACAAATTTCTCTGCTGTATTTGTCCATTCATCCACTACCGTCTGATAAGAAACCGAATGATAAGAGCCCGCCACAACCTCATTTGTACGATTGTTTCCGTTTAAATCATAGTTATCCGTCGTGGCATATTGTGCGGTTGCAACTATTCTGCTGATTCCCTGATCCTGGATCATGACATATGTATCCGTACGGTAGTTTTTTTGTGAAGCTGTTTTATAATTCGTATAAGAAAGAATGGCAGGGACATTGAGTTTGATCGTGGTCAATGATGAAATCTCAAGAGGATTGGAAGAAAAATCAAAATCCGCAGCCACTACCTTTTCTCCACTGTCAAGTGTGATCAGCCGGTAACTGACATTATCGATAAATATCTGTGTTCCAATAAAATGTCCCAGAGTATCGACTGCCGAACAGTCTTTGAGTGTAATATTCTCAAGATAACTGTCTATGTCAAGCAGTTCCGGTATCTTGACATAGAGGGAAAATTTCTCAAGTGAGCCGGGTGTTCCATCGTCTGCCTTGATCGTACCTGTAGAATCAATGGATATGCTGTATCCGCCTCCCTCTTGTGAACTTCTTGCCACGGAAGTCATCCGGGTCGCTGATGTGATACTTGTAATGATATCCCTCAGATATACACTGGACATACTATGATAGAGGAGCTTGTCATAACCCTGCCTGTCAAGCTGTTTGAACTTATCCGTAAACGTACCCACAAATGAATCATTTCCAACCGTAAACACATCTGTATCCGTACCTGCTTTCAATGCCCTCATAAAACCAATATTCGTCAGACGCCCGTCTGTTGTATTGATTCGGTCTCTCTCATCCTTTGCAAGCTCACTCTGCTGATCAATGTTGAAGGCAATGCTTAAATTGTATTTTGTAGAATAGTTATTATTTTTAATATTCTTTATCTTGACATATACTGCTTTTACTCCTCCGTCCACATCAGAAAAATCAAAAACGGATTGTGTGCGGGTATTGCCTGTGCCAAAAGGTATATAATCATTCGAATTTGCTACAGCATCTGTACTGATGCTATATCCCACTGTCGAGATATATACGTCATAATCATAGCCATATGAATCAGACGGATAAACCAGTCGTTTAATCGTATACTCGTCACTCTCAAGCATTCTGAACGTATTACCGTTTAACAACGCAGTAAGTCTGTCATCTCCCAGAATCATATCGAATCTTGTGTCAAGATTAATATCACCGGAACCGTTATCAATATCTCCTGACCCTTCATTTAGTCTGCTTTTCATCCCTCTCGGAGCCATGGATGTTGTCAGTCTGTAATTTCCTGAAACAACAAAGGTTACCGTTTCATTGTTATAGATTTTCTTCGCCAGAAGTTTTCTGGAATCTGCCGGAGCGGAACCTTCATTCGTGGCAGGGTTGTTTAGATTGGCACTTTCATAGGGACTTCCTTTTCCCATGGAAAAATTACCATTGCCATATTTGAATTTATACAAAGTAATTCCATTTTCGATTTCAGCACTCAGATTTTCTCCTTGTTGTTGGTTTTCATATGTATACCAGACATCATTTTTCTCATCAAGATAGTGTACTTTCAGAAATCCGGCAACTTTTACATTTTTATCCACAAGCGAATTCGGATAGGAAAGTCGGAACGTATCACTTCCCAGATTCGCTGATTCCAGATTCTCAAAACGATAAAATCCCCATACTGTCTCCCCTGTATAAGGATCTTCAATCTGTTCCAGATTAGATTCAACATCCTGACCGTCTTTTGTTGACTGCACGATAATGGAAGCCATATCTGAATCCGAAACGGGATTTTCAAACGAAAACTTAACAAAGTAAGTATTCAGATCCGCTGCACGCGCATTTGTGATTCTTACAAAATTCGTGGTATATTTATAGGTAATGTAGCCATCCTTATTGATATTTGTATCCAGATACTCATTATAAGTAAGATAATCTGAGCTTAGATTAATCGTGTAATAATCACGAACCGTATTAAATGAAAAATGCATCTGTGACATTCGTGTACTGTCTTGGTCAAGTGTAAATACCGGATTAAAATCCAGAGCATATCCATTAGTGCAATCTCTGCTGGATAACTTCCACATCATTTCAAAACCACCTGATAACGGTTTTCCTTCTTCAAATGCATATTTATTCGTAAAAACATAGCTCTGTGACTGTACATCATACGTACAGTTCCAGTTGGAATTCTCGCTTCCCACAGCAGTAATCGCCGAAAAAGCGGTTCCACTTCTTTTCACCCCACCTATGTCAGGAATTGAAAACTTCACTGTACCCGGCTGATAGGTCTTTGTCATTGCCGACAGTGGAGCATAATAATTGATGACAAGCTTGGCATCAATCGTCTCTGATTTCGCAGAATGAACAGCTAAATCTCTTGTACCATTTGACCATTGTATATCTACCTGCCATCCATTCAATGTATCTCCTTCAAACACATGCTCATTGTCTTCTGCTTTTACAAAAGAGTTTAAATTGCAGGACAACAGAATCACGATCATCATCACCGAAATCATTTTTCGCACTTTATGATATCGTCCATTCCTTCCATGTCTTCCATTCATAATCTCCATCTCCTTATATTCCCAAAAATCTTTTTATTGTTAATCCGACTTTATACATTAATCCATTAAAATCATTAAATATATAGAAAAATCCAACTATATTATACCATTAGACAATAACCTCCGTCAATCTCATTCTATTAAAAGCATCAATATTCCAATTAAAGCATTATCATGATAAGATAATATATCACAACAAATTGTTTTTTTGTTTAACCCAATAAAAAAAGAATCGCAGACAATTTCTTTACTAAAAAGATATCATCTGCGATTCATTTAATGATTCCTATTATTAGCTTGATGGAAAGATTCAGTTCGTTACTTGATTGAGTCTGTAGTCATTGTGACTCAGTCCATTATAATTAGTCAGATTGTTCTTATATTTTAGATAAGCTTCACCCGGAACACCATCTACTGCAATCAGATTAAAATGAAATGTCTTTCCCCCTTCTTCTTCCTGACCGATTGCAACATGATTGCCATCAATCTGCAATTCAGAAGCATTTGTTCCAATCAGATATTCTGAATAATCCGGAGTATATCTGCCAACTGTGATTTCCTCAACAGTATAATGTCCTCCCGGCACTTTGATCGTCACCGAACCACTGAATACGTTACTGTCGCTTATATTAATAGCACGGGTAAACTCAGCCCCGGTATCGGTATTGACAAGATGAAACAGGAATGTCGGTGATCCAAATACTGACAGTTTCGTATCAATTTCCTTTTCAATATGTATTGTATAGATTCTTGCATCAGGGTCATAATGATACCTGTTTGTAAATACCACTTCAACATCAAGTTCATCCGGATCAACCGTTTCCTGTGAAGTTTCAACCGGCATATAGGTTTGTTTATTCTGTTCACTCTCCTTCGCAATAATGGCACCGTCATTACCGGTAATCGTATAGCCGGAGATATAGTCAATCGTAGGTGCTTCCAAAATAGTATAGCCGGCACCTTCCGGAAGTGATTTGAACTTCACAGACTGCCGGTGTGCCAGATCAATTGTTAATTCAGCAGAACCATCATCATTTGCAACAAAACTCTCTGTTTTTAAAATACCCGAATACACCTTTGACAAATACTGCATTGTATAAGTTTCATTGGCAAACAGATCTGTGAACCTGACAGTGAATTTGAACTGTTTGCTGCTGTACTCGGCATAACTAAGACCACCTTCTGACATATCAACCATTTTTGACAAAGTAACATCATGTTTTACCTTCGTGTTTGTATATACAACTGTGACTTCTTCACCTTCATTGACAGTTTCCACTGCCGTAGCAAGTTCTTGATCAGCCTCTGTATTTTCACCGGAATCAGACACAAATTGACCTGAATTGTTAGTATCTCTTAAGTAGTAGGAAGATACCCATTCATTTTTGGCTTCCGTAAACTGATAGGTTGCACCGACCGGAAGTTGATAGAAGATGATCTCGTCACCGCCATTCATCGTGAATTCAAACGAAAGTTTACCATCG
>CACYDA010000043.1 GCA_902773095.1 uncultured Lachnospiraceae bacterium
CTTTCTAAAATTACCAGTATTAACGATCTGCAAAAGGTAATCAATATTTATTGTGCAAAAAATGGATATAAATTCCAAAATGCCAACGTTTTACAGGAAATGATTTCTTTAGGTATCATTACACAAAATGGAACACTGGATATGGACGGCACAACAAATAATCTGAAACAAAATAGTATCATATGGGCAAATTATATGTCATTATATAATCGTAGATATGAGATGGTTTATCAGGAAGTATTTAATGTTTACACTCAACACAACAGGAACATATCACTTGAGGATTTAATGCCGATTGTTCATCAGAATTTGGGACAGACGGATTTGACAAGATTTAGTATGGATGTGAAAGCAGCCTATGAGGCAATTAAATAATCGTTTTGATTAAAATACATTCCTGTCGAGAAATTTACATCAGCACTATTGACTTTTTTATTTCTTATTGGCTGAAACTATGTTTAAGTAAAAAGATACTAAGGCATAGTTCCGGCCAAAATTATTTTAGTAATTGACAAACAAAAACAAAATCAATATACTAGACGAAAAAAGGAGGCGAAAAGCTGTATGAATAAAAAAGATGAAAATCTTCCGGAAGAATTGTATGGTGTTCTGGCAGATCTTTTAAATCGAAAGAATAACATGGTTGTGCTTGACAGCATCCGTGGAGAATACGGAGTACTCAACTGCCTTATGGAATGGGAAGATGGTTTGAGTGCAGGCGAGTTGGGAAAACGCCTTCATGTTGTACCGGGACGAATGGCAGATATTTTAAAAAGTCTGGAGAACAAGGAATTAATCGTGAGAAACCGGGATGAAAATGACCGCAGAATTGTCAAGGTGACAATTACGGAAGAGGGAAAACGCATTTCGCAGAAAAAACGGGCTGAGATTCATGAGGAATATGAAGGTCTCTTTCACTTGCTCGGGGAGAAAGATGTAAAAGAGCTGATTCGATTATTGAAAATTGTGCTTTCTTATTACCCTGACAAAAAGTAACAGAAAAAAGAATAATAATTTAGACATATTGCCAATTGCATTTGGTATATGGATGGTGTATAGTTATTTCGTAATACGAAATTTTAAAACAATCAATCAGAGTATCCCCTCTGTTTTGACTTCAATTTTTTTTGACATAATATTTCGCAATGCGAAATTTAAAACTTTCAGGTATCCGTATATTGAAATTGATTAAAAAGCAGTATGGTGGGGGTAAAGAGGTTCGCATCAAAAGTAGGAGCAGTAAAGTCGGATGATTGAAGTGCCGGATCTAAAAATGACTGGATTTGGCCCAATATGTATGGAGGTAAAAGAAAAATGGATGAAACAATGAATGGAGCAATGAAACTGAGTGAAACAAAGACTCTGTATGACTTGTTGGAAAATGCCGGCAGACTTTATGGAGACAAGGTATTTTTAAAGTATGAGATTGAAGAAGAAGTTTTTGAAAAGACATATGCAGAGTTTGTGATTGATGCGAAAAAAACAGCTTCCTTTGTCAAGGAGAAAAAGGAAGAAAATGGTGGAAAGATTCATGCAGCTTTACTAGGCAGGAACAGTTATGAATATCTTTGTTCCCTGATGGGAACCGTCAGTGCCGGAGGTGTTGCAATTCCGCTTGACGTACAGCTTTCCAATGAAGAATTGGTTAAAAATCTCAGTAAGGCAGATACAGATATTCTGTTTTATGACTGGGAGTTTTCTTCACAGGCATCTTATATTATGGAACACTGTGATTGCATCAGTCACTATATCTGTCTGCAGGAAATGAAAGGCTATGAGAATATTTTTAAGATATTTGAACAGTATGATGGAACTGGATTTGTTTCAGATGTGACACCGGAATCTGTTGCACTCATTATTTTTACCTCGGGTACGACAGGTGATGCAAAAGGTGTTATGCTTTCACATGCTAATGAAGTGATGAATACATTTGCCAGCGATAATGAAAAATGTGAAGATGAAGTGATTTTAGGATTGTTGCCAATTCATCATGTGTTCTGCATCAATTGTGATGTTTTTATGGTAATCAGATATGGAAATACATTATGTATATGCAAAGACTTAAAGTGGATGCTGAGAGATCTTCATATCTTTGAACCAACTTATATGAGAGTAGTTCCGATGATGGCAAAGTCATTATTAAACCGTATGTCGATCACAAGGATTCAGAATCCGGAGATGACAATTGATGAAGTCAGAGAAAGTGTATTAGGCAGCAAATTGACGACAATCGCCAGTGGCGGTGGATATCTGTCTAAGGACATTGCTATGAAATTCCGTGAATATGGTGTAAAGATTGCACAGGGATATGGAATGAGTGAGTGTTCGCCTAAGATTTCTGTTCCGGATTATGACAGGGTAGATAAGCTTGATTCTGTCGGATTTCTTGTCAGAGAATGTGAAGTGCGTATTGTAGATGGAGAGATCCGGGTCAAGAGTCCTTGCGTGATGTTGGGATATTATAAGGATGAGGAGAAGACAAGGGAAACGATCACGGAAGATGGATGGTTATGCACGGGAGATTTAGGATATCTTGATGAGGATGGATTCTTATATCTGACAGGCAGAAAGAAAAACCTGATCATTCTTGCAAATGGAGAGAATGTTTCACCGGAAGGAATTGAGAATTTATTTGATGAAGATCCAATTGTGACGGATATTCTTGTATTCAGCCAGGATGAGAAGATTGTGGCAGAAGTGTATCCGAATTTTGAATATGCACAGGTAAACGGAATTGATGATATTGAGGGAGAGGTAAAGAGAGTTGTTGAAAAACATAACGAAACACTTCCTACCTATTCGAAAATCTTCAATGTTACAGTAAGAAAGCATCCGTTTAAAAAGACCTCATCAAAGAAGATTATCAGAAGTGAATATTTTAGTGATAAGAAGCAGGCAGATGAAAAATCGAAATCAGTGAAGAAACCGGAAAACGAACTTCAACAGAGCCTGTATGATCTTGTGAAAGCAATTATTGGAAATGACAGCTTTGGTATCGATGAAAACCTGTTTGAACAGGGACTGGATTCTCTTGGAAGTTTTATGCTGATTGAAGATCTTCAGTCAAAACTTGACAGAGTCATTTCTTATAATGAATTGATGACAGAAAATACGATTGAGAAGCTGGAAAGATTCTTCTTGGAAAAGGATGAAGCACCGAAGATAGATTACACACCACGTAAGGAATATCCGCTTACTGCAATGCAGATGTACTTTGGTTATATTATCAGAGGAAACACAACAGGAAATCTGCCGTTTACATTTAAACTTGATGACAGCATTGATTTAGAAAGATTACAGACAGCCATTGTGGAAGTACTTGATGCACATCCGGGTGTCAAAGGTAAAATATATGCGGATGGCGGCTGGCTCAAGTTATTCAGAGATGATGAAAGAAAAATTGAGATTCCGATCGAGAAACTTTCAGAAGCAGAATGGGAAAAGAGAAAAGAAGAAATTCTGGTACCGTTTGCCTATACAAAAGAAGATGATTTATTCCATATCCGTTTGTTCCAGACAGAGACTTCAAAATATATGTTGTTTGATGTATCTCATATCATGGGAGACGGAATGACCATGAATATCCTTTTGGAAGACTTAAACAACAGATACTTAGGACGTCCGATTGAAAAGGAAACCTATACATTTTTTGAGTATATCATCGATGATGCTGAGAGAGTAAAAAATGGAGTCAGAAAGAAGAATATCCAGTATTATGATGAATTGCTGAAAGGAATCCGCTTGAGCAGAAGTGTACTGAACAAGAAGGAAAAGGAAGATTTGAGCCATGAGGTAAATGGTGTCATCAGAAAGACGTTTGATAAACTGGTAAAGAAAGAAATTTTATATTTCTGTAAAAAGAATGGTATTTCTGAAAATGTATTATTCCTGACAGCATTTAATTATACGGTATCTGTTTTCTCAGATGAAAAAGATCTCTTTACCAATAGTATCCACAGCGGAAGAACAGATGGCAGATGGAGACGTTTGGCCGGACCATTATTCCTTACCTATTTCAGCCGTTATAATGTGATTCCTCATGAAACAACAGTAGATTTATTAAAGAGAAGCGGACGTCAGATTATGGATACCATGAAATGTGAGATTTCCGTTCCGAGAGAGGGAGAGATGTTCTTCCAGTATCAGGCAGATATTATTAGTATTCCAGAGATTGGCGGCGCTCCGGCTGAACAGGTACATTTGCAGCTTGATTCCCTTCCGTTCCATATGCAGGTAATGACAACGGATAAGGGATATTACACCGAACTTCGTTACTGGAAAAACAGATTTGATGAATCATTGCTTTCTGTTTTCCTTACATGTTATGAAAATGTGTTGTGGGCAATGACAAAAGAACGCTCTGCAAGACGTCTGAAAAAGCATATGCCGGAAGAAGTATTTCCAAAGCATTATAAAGTAAAAGTAAAAGACTTAGCAGAGGAAGCACAGGAAAAATTCTTTGCTGATCTGGATGAGAATGAATATGTAAAAGCATATGTATTAGATGAACATTATTATAAAAAGCCATTTGGCGCATGGGGAAGATTATACATTATGGATCAGGAACCAATCCACTTTGAGGAGACGATAAATTATCCGGAGCAGAGGGGGCATATCTTGTATGATACAGGGATTACGGCACGTATCCTTCCGGACGGAAGAATTGATTTCCTTGAGAATAGTGGACGTACCGTTTTGACAGATGGCGCCAAAGGAAGAAGATATTATGATCTTGGCGCATTGGAAAAGACATTGTCACCGGTTGAAAAAGTAAAAGGGGTTCATGCTTATTTGGTATATGACAATGAAGCCAACGAGATGAGACTTGAAATGGATGTTGACACTGTACAGAATTCATTTATTAATCAGTTAAGAACAGTGGCGGGCGAAAATCTGGGACAACAGATGGTTCCGACTGTGGTTAATTTAAGAATTGCACAGGAAGAATAATGACATGGGAAGATTTAAAATTTGCTGAAAAGAATTGGCAATTATTGATGTAATATCAATATATTTCACGAATCTGAAAAAACTTAAAAAAAAATATTTATCTTAATCGCAAAAAGTGTTATGATAGAGGAAATGCAAATTTTAGGAGGGAATCAATACCATGCCAAAGAGAACAGATATTGATAAAGTTTTAATTATAGGCTCAGGACCTATTGTGATTGGTCAGGCTTGTGAGTTTGACTATTCAGGAACGCAGGCTTGTAAAGCTTTGAAAAAATTAGGA
Source organism: uncultured Lachnospiraceae bacterium (assembly GCA_902773095.1). Taxonomy (GTDB): domain Bacteria; phylum Bacillota; class Clostridia; order Lachnospirales; family Lachnospiraceae; genus Bovifimicola. Next base: position 5,234 of record CACYDA010000043.1, read on the forward strand.
TATAAGATTGTGCTTGTTAATTCTAATCCGGCTACGATCATGACGGATCCGGAGACAGCAGATGTTACTTATATAGAACCATTAAATGTGAATCGCTTAGAGGAGATCATTGCAAAAGAGCGTCCTGATGCTTTGCTTCCAAACTTAGGTGGTCAGTCAGGACTCAACTTGTGTTCTGAGTTATACAAAGAAGGAATTCTTGATAAATATAATGTCAAAGTCATTGGCGTACAGGTTGATGCGATTGAGAGAGGTGAGGATCGTATTGAATTTAAGAATACAATGAACTCACTTGGAATTGAGATGGCAAGAAGTGAAGTAGCTTATTCTGTTGAAGAAGCACTTGCGATTGCAGACAGGTTAAGATATCCTGTTGTTCTTCGTCCGGCATATACGATGGGCGGTGCAGGCGGTGGACTTGTCTATAACAAAGAGGAGTTAAAAGTAGTCTGTGAGAGAGGACTTCAGGCAAGTCTTGTTGGACAGGTTCTCGTTGAAGAGTCAATTCTCGGATGGGAAGAATTAGAGCTTGAAGTGGTACGAGACAGTGAAGGCAATATGATTACTGTATGCTTTATTGAGAATATTGATCCATTAGGCGTACATACCGGAGATTCTTTCTGTTCAGCGCCTATGCTGACAATATCAGAAGAATGTCAGAAGAGATTACAGGAACAGGCATACAAGATTGTCGATAAAGTACAGGTAGTGGGTGGAACAAATGTTCAGTTTGCACATGATCCTGTATCAGACAGAATTGTTGTTATTGAGATTAATCCACGTACATCACGTTCATCAGCACTCGCTTCTAAGGCAACAGGTTTTCCTATTGCACTTGTTTCAGCAATGTTAGCAGCCGGTCTGACACTGAAGGATATCCCGTGTGGAAAGTATGGCACACTTGATCAGTATGTACCGGATGGTGACTATGTTGTCATCAAGTTTGCACGCTGGGCTTTTGAAAAGTTCAAGGGTGTTGAGGATATTCTGGGTACTCAGATGCGTGCTGTCGGTGAAGTGATGAGTATTGGTAAGACATACAAAGAAGCATTCCAGAAAGCAATCAGAAGTCTGGAGACAGGCAGATATGGTCTTGGACATGCGAAGAATTTTGACAGTCTGACAAAGGAAGAATTATTAAATAAATTAATTACACCTTCTTCAGAGAGACATTTCATTATGTATGAAGCACTTAGAAAGGGTGCCACTGTAGATGAGATTTTTGAGCTTACAAAGGTAAAGCATTATTTTATAGAGCAGATGAAAGAGCTGGTTGAGGAAGAAGAAGAAATCGCAAAGAGTAAGGGCTCACTTCCGGCGGATGAGCTATTGATTCAGGCAAAGAAAGACGGATTCTCAGATAAGTACTTAAGCCAGATCCTTGAGATTCCTGAAAGTGAGATCAGAGAGAAGAGAATATCACTTGGTGTAGAAGAGGCATGGGAAGGTGTTCACGTATCAGCTACCGAAAATAGTGCTTATTATTATTCTACCTATAACGCAGAGGATAAAAGTACCGTTTCAGATAATAAAAAGATTATGATTCTTGGCGGTGGTCCGAACAGAATCGGTCAGGGTATCGAGTTTGATTACTGTTGTGTACATGCTGCGCTTGCTCTTAAGAAACTTGGATTTGAGACGATCATTGTCAACTGTAACCCTGAAACAGTGTCAACAGATTATGATACATCCGATAAACTTTACTTTGAACCACTTACATTAGAAGATGTTTTAAGTATATACAAAAAAGAAAAGCCACTGGGTGTCATAGCACAGTTTGGTGGTCAGACACCATTAAATCTTGCTGCTGACTTAGAGAAGAATGGTGTAAAGATTTTAGGAACATCTCCGGCAGTGATCGATTTGGCAGAAGATCGAGATCTGTTCAGAGAAATGATGGACAAATTAGAGATTCCGATGCCGGAAGCAGGTATGGCAACAACTGTGGAGAAAGCAATCTTGATTGCAAACAAAATCGGATATCCTGTTATGGTTCGTCCTTCTTATGTTTTGGGTGGACGAGGAATGGAAGTCGTATATGATGATGATTCTATGACGGATTATATGAAAGCGGCAGTAGGTGTGACACCTGACCGTCCAATCCTGATTGACCGTTTCCTGAACAATGCACTTGAATGTGAGGCGGATGCCATCAGTGATGGAACACATGCGTTTGTTCCGGCAGTAATGGAACATGTCGAACTTGCAGGTGTTCATTCAGGCGATTCAGCCTGCATCATTCCATCTGTGCATATTTCAGAGGAAAATGTGAAGACGATTAAGGAATATACAAGAAAAATTGCTGAGGAAATGCATGTCAGAGGTCTCATGAACATGCAGTATGCCATTGAAAAAGGAAAAGTATATGTGCTTGAGGCAAACCCGAGAGCATCACGTACAGTACCATTAGTTTCTAAGGTTTGCAATATCAGAATGGTACCAATTGCCACAGATATTATAACAAGTGAACTGACAGGAAGACCATCACCGGTACCGGAATTAAAAGAACAGGATATTCCATACTACGGAGTGAAGGAAGCCGCATTCCCATTCAATATGTTCCAGGAAGTTGACCCTATTCTTGGACCGGAAATGCGTTCTACAGGTGAGGTATTAGGTTTGTCACCTTCTTATGGAGAAGCATTCTTTAAGGCACAGGAAGGCGTTGGAGCGAAACTGCCATTGACAGGAAAAGTTTTGATTTCCGTGAACCGCAAAGATAAAGAGGAAATCGTTGAGGTTGCAAGGAGATTCTCGATTAACGGATTTGAGATTGTGGCTACCGGAACAACATTTGACCTGATTAATGAAGCAGGCATCAAAGCTGAAAAAATCAAGAAGTTATATGAAGGTCGCCCGAATGTGTTAGATGCCATTACAAATGGAGATTTTGCTTTGATTATTAATTCGCCAATTGGCAAGGAAAGTGTTCATGATGACAGTTATTTAAGAAAAGCAGCAATTAAATCAAAGACACCATACATGACAACAGTTGCTGCAGCGAAGGCAACAATTGAAGGTATTGAATATCTGAAAAATAACTCCTCTTGTGAGATTAAGTCTTTGCAACAGCTTCATGGAGAGATTAAAGATAAACAGTAAGATGACAGACGGTCCGTTCATTACAACATAAAATTGAATAAACAATTGTTGAAACAACCTACTTATGCTATACTTTAAGTAGGTTGTTTTTGTGCTATAATACAATTGATTAATACAAAATAGAATGGAATGGAATGGAAAAAATGAAAAGAATAGTAGTCATAGATGACGATCCTATGAACCGCAAACTGGCAGAATACACGCTGGTACAAAATGGATATGATGTTGAATCGGCCGGTTCCGGGCAAGAGGGAATTGAAGTATTAAAAAAACAAAAAGCGGACGTAGTCCTTCTTGACTTTAACATGCCTGGTTTAGATGGGATGGAAACATTAGAAGAAATGAAAAAACAGTTAAATCTTGACAATACCAAGGTCATATTTTTAACGTCGGCAAGCTTTCCTATGGAGCAGGGTGAAATGAAAAAATGGGGAGTGACAGATGTGATTTTAAAACCACTTCGTTCCAATGAATTATTGGGAAGTGTCAAGAAGGCATTGTTGTCGGAGCAAAAAGATAAAATGCTTGTTGTAGATGATGAAAAAATGAATCTGATGTTAGCAAAAAGGCTTCTTGGAACAAGTTATGATGTAGAGTGTGTGACATCGGGAACAGAAGCATTAGAGTATTTGTTGAGAGAAAAACCGGCGATCATTCTGTTAGATTTACATATGCCTCATATGAATGGGTTAGAGGTTTTAAAGATTTTGAAAGAGGATGAAAAGACAAAAGATATTCCTGTGATTTTTCTGACTGCCGATGGTGATAAAGAAACAGAAGCACAGATCTTTAAGGCAGGGGCCATGGATTACATACAAAAGCCGTTGGTTGCACAGGTTGCTATTCAGAGAATTAACAGAATTATAGAGCTGCGGCATCTTCAGAGTTCTCTGATGGATGAAGTAGAGAAGAAGACAAGACAGCTTGAGGAGAGTCAGAGAAAAATAGAAAATCTGTCAATGCAGATTATGCTTGCGATGACAGGTGCAATTGATGCAAAAGATAAATACACAAATGGCCATTCCAACAGGGTGGCAAAGTATTCAAGAGAATTAGCAATCCGAATGGGAAAAACAAGTAAGGAGATTGATAATATCTATTGCGCCGCATTATTGCATGATATTGGTAAAATTGGTGTATCAAATGATATTATCAATAAGGCATCTAAACTGACTGATGAAGAATATGCTATTATGAAATCACATTCTGCGAAAGGTGCGAATATTCTGAGTAAGATTTCTGAGATGCCCGAACTGAGTATAGGTGCACACTGGCATCATGAGAGATATGATGGAAAAGGATATCCGGATGGACTGAAGGGAAAGGAAATCCATGAGATTGCAAGGATTATTGGAGTAGCCGATGCATATGATGCCATGTCATCAAATAGAAGTTACAGAAAGGCACTTCCGCAAGAGGTAGTCAGAAGCGAGATTGAAAAAGGAAAGGGAGTACAATTTGATCCTGAAATCGCAGAGTTGATGCTTCGGATGATTGATGAGGATGCTAATTATGACATGAGAGAAAAATAGCTTTGTATGATTAGAAAGCGAGGCAGAATCAATGAGTGAAAATACGAATCATAAATTGCAAAAGTGGTTATTTAAACCGACTTTGGTGAATGTGTCTATTATCGTGTTAGGCATTATCGTTAATCTGATTGGAAGAATTATTTCAAAACAGGCAGGAATGCCTTTGTGGCTGGATTCCATAGGTACTTTGTATGCTTCCGTCTGGATGGGACCGCTGGCAGGAGTCATCACAGGTGCTTTATCAAATTGTTTATTAGGAGTAATGAAAATCGCTTCGGCATGGTATGGTATAGTGAATGCGGGAGTAGGGATTTCGGCAGGTCTGATATTTGCAAATAAGAGAAAACTGGATGTGTTTTCCGTTATGGCAGCAGCAGTTTTTACTGGTGTAGTAGCGGTACTGATCTCAACACCACTTAATATGTACTTTTACAAAGGACATGTTGGAAATGTATGGGGAGACGGTTTGGTAGATATGCTTTCGCGAGTCATCGGACTCAAGATTGTTTGCAGTTTTTTGGGAGAGGCATTTGTGGATATGCCGGATAAAATCCTGAGTCTGACAGTTGTTATTTTGCTGATGAGAACGACAAATCGGTTTAAGGATGACAAAAACCAATCAAATGGCAATGGTGACAATGAAAACAATGTGGGCAAAAATATGGGGGAGATTAAGAAAATTGTTTTGGCGATGACACTACTTTTTCTTGTTGCAGATTTCGACATAATACCAGTATATGCAGTTGATTATGAAGCAGAATATGAAGCCATTTCATATGATACGGATGATGGTCTTGCATCTGCTGAGATTAATGCGGTTGCACAGACGACAGACGGATATATATGGGCTGGAACCTATTCAGGCCTTTATCAATATGACGGATCTCATTTTGAGAAGACATCATTGGATGAAAGAATCAATAATGTAATGGTATTATTTGTAGACTCGAAGGGAAATCTTTGGATTGGTACCAATGACAGTGGTATTGCGTGTTATGATCCTGAAACGAAAAAAATTGTTTTCTATTCTATGCAGGATGGATTGGCTGCGGATTCCATCAGGTCAATCTGTGAAGATGGAGATGGAAACATTTTTGTTGGTACTGGTACTTATCTTTCGATTATTGATCCCGGGGGGAATATCACCAATTATGATAATTATGACAGAATTAACTGTGTAAAGGCAATGGCATGCAGTACAAACGGGATTATGGCATTGGTAACCAATGGAGGAGATTTGTTTTTTTTGAAAGATAAAAAAATAGTGACAGAAGTAAGCGTTGATGACGAGACAGGTGTTTACTATACAGCAGTTGCCTGCAATGCTCGTGATGAGTTTCTAGTGGGAACATCCGCGTCCAGGGTTGATTTGATGTCAGTGAAAGGGAAAAATGTAGTGCAGAAAGGTACTGTTTCAATCGAAAACCTTTCTTATTTTAACAGGATCTTATACAGTGATGATGAAAAAGGATATTTTTTGTGCTGTGAAAACGGATTAGGATACTTAGATTATAATAATAAAGTGACATATTTGTCCAAGAGTGGATTTGAGAGTTCCATCAGTGATGTGATTGTGGATTATCAGGGAAATATCTGGTTTGCCTCTAAGAAACAGGGAATCATGAAATTTTCTAAAAATCCCTTTGTGGATATATTTAAAAAATCAGGAATTGAAAGTGGTGTGGTTAACAGCATATTGGAAGTTGGTGACGAATTATTCATTGGGATGGATAGTGGTTTGCATGTGATTAATAAGGAAACATATGAAAAATCAGAATATGATTTTTTATCTGTTTTTGAAGGTGTCAGGATACGAAATTTATTTAAGGACAGTAAAGATAATATTTGGGCAAGCACCTATGGAAAAGACGGACTTGTCATGATTGATAAAAATTATAATGTTACCTGCTTTAATGAGGCAACTGCAGGAACGGTAGGTGGAAGATTCCGGTCTGTGATTGAACTGTCAGACGGAACGATTCTGGCAGCAAGTAATATGGGTCTGACTTATATCAAAGATGGAAAAGTAGTGGGAACGATTGGAGAGTCAGATGGTCTTTCTACTCCTCAGATTCTTTCTATGGTGGAAACGGAAAGTGGTGAAGTTCTTGCGGGCTCCGATGGAGATGGCATTTATGTATTGAAGGATGGGGAGATTGTAAGGAAGATCGGAATGGAGGAGGGACTAAAGACACTGGTTGTCCTAAGGATCGTAAAGTATGAAAACGGATATTTTTATGTGACAAGTAATGCAATTTATTATGATAATACACATGAAATAACAAGACTGACAAAATTTCCATACAGCAACAATTATGATGTGCAGATCACTGACGATCATGAGGCTTGGATTAGTTCCAGTGCTGGAATCTATGTAGTTGATGTAGACAAACTGATTGCAAATGATGACTATAATTATACGCTATTGAATCATTCAAGAGGATTTGATACGACACTGACAGCAAATGCATGGAATGAATATTTTGATGATAAGCTTTTGCTTTGCTGTACCGATGGAGTTCGTGAGATTACACTGCCTAGTTACAATTCCTTTGATGATAATTATAATATCAGTATTAATTCCATCATTGGGGACGAGGAAAGCATACAGGCAGATTCGAATGGGATCTATATTGTACCGGCTACCACAAAACGAATACTCATACAGGCATCCATTTTGAATTATACATTATCCAATCCGCTTGTACATATTTATCTGGAGGGAGCAGATGATATTGGCGTGACTGTATACCAGAATGAATTGTCAACACTGTCATTTACCAATCTCCCTTATGGTTATTATACACTTCATGTACAGATTTTAGATGAAACCAATAATGACGTGCTGAGGGAAGAAACATTTACCATTAGAAAAAAGTCACAGATTTTTGAACGTTTGTATTTTAAAAATTATCTTCTTACGGTATGTGCCCTGTTTGTCGCTTTTCTTACATGGATGATTGCAAGACTGGGAAATATGGCCATTATTAACAGACAGTATGAACAAATCCGACAGGCGAAAGAAGAAGCAGAGTATGCGAATCAGGCAAAATCCAGATTTCTTGCGAATATGTCGCATGAAATCAGAACCCCTATTAATACCATTATGGGAATGGATGAACTGATTCTCAGAGAAGACACATCCGGTATAGTACAGAAGTATGCAAAAGATATCAAACAGGCTTCAGCGACGCTTTTGTCAATCGTGAATGACATTTTAGAAATATCAAAGATTGAGTCTGGAAAGATGAATCTCATTGAACAGGAATATGATACAAAAGAACTCATCTCATCACTGGTGACTATGATACAGGTAAGATGTGATGAAAAGAAATTGGATTTTAAAGTCGACATTGATGAGAATCTTCCGAAAACACTGTTCGGAGATGAGGGAAGAATTAAACAGATTTTGTTAAATCTCCTCACAAATGCGGTAAAATATACAGAAAAGGGTGGAATGACGTTATCTGTAAAAATCTCCGAAGAAGGTAGTGACGAAAGTACGGGCTCATTATCGAATGACAGGAATACTAAGAAGCGATTTGATAAGAAGCCAGGTAAAAACGATGAGAAAAATGCAATGAAGTCAGGTGAAGAGTTTGAAAAAACGGTGAGGATTGCTTTTCGTGTGAAGGATACCGGAATTGGCATAAAGCCGGAGGATATGGAAAAATTATTTGAGCCGTTTGAAAGACTTGAAGAAAAGAGAAACAGAAATATCCAGGGAACAGGACTTGGATTAAGTATCGCGGTTCAGTTCGTGGAACTGATGGGTGGTAAACTTCGTTGTGATAGTGTATATGGCGAAGGATCAGAGTTTTATTTTGTGCTGGAACAGAAGATTGTAGACGAACAAATCATTGGTGAGTTTACAAAGACTGATATGATAGGAAATACAAATACGGCAAAATCGAAAAAGTCTTATATTCCTTTATTTGTCGCTCCAAAAGCAAGTGTATTAGTTGTTGATGATAATGGAATGAATCTGCAGGTGGCAAAAGGGTTATTAAAACCTACAAAACTTCAGGTGGATACTGCTGACAGTGGTGAGAAATGTCTGGAAATGATAAAAGAGAAAAAGTACCAGATGATTCTTTTAGATCATATGATGCCGGGGATGGATGGTATACAGACGCTTAAGGAAATCAGAAAAGTGGATACTGAAATTCCGGTGATTGCTCTTACAGCAAATGCTGTTACAGGTGCAAAAGAGTTTTATATTGGAGAAGGATTCATGGATTATCTTTCGAAACCGATTGATCCGCACCAATTAGAGGAAACATTGTACTCCTACCTTCCAAAAGAATTGTTAGAAACCGTAACGGCAGTTGCAGGGGAGGAAGTCATAGACAATGATAAAGGTGATGGTGGTCCTCGAACAATGAAGGAAAATGAATCGGATCAAGCAGGTGACGGATACACCGTAAGTACAGCAAACAATGAAGAGGAAGAAATCAATAATGGTGAAATAATCGATAAAAGTGTAGGTATTGAGTATGCAGCCGGAGATGAAGAGTTTTATCAGCAGCTTTTGATGGTTTATTTAGAAGAGGCAGAAGAAAAGAAAGAATTAATGCAGACACAGGTTGATTCGGATGATGTGGAAAACTATACGATTCAGGTACATTCATTGAAGAGCAATTCAAAGATGATTGGTGCTGTTTCATTTTCAGGCATGGCATTAGAATTGGAAAAAGCAGGAAAAGAAGGAAATATCGCATTGATCAAAGAAAAACATGATTCTTTAATGGAAGAATATGATAAAGTATTAGAAGAAGTAAAAAGATTAAATATGAAAGGTGATATGGATGCTTCATGATCATGATATAAGAGAACCATTATTTGAGTTTTTGGAGGAGATTTATCCGGTAAGCAGAACCATAGAAGAAAAAAGAATGGGGCGTTCCAGGGCAGATGTTGTTATGATAACGCCTGACTCGATTTATGGAATTGAAATAAAAAGTGATGCAGATACATATGTAAGGCTTGCCGGTCAGGTGAAGGATTATGATTTGTATTTTGATTACAATTATGTAGTGGTGGGAACCAGTCATGCTTTACATATAGAAGAACATGTGCCAAAACATTGGGGAATTATAACTGTTGATCACATTGGGGAAAAAGTAGATTTTTATATGTTGAGGTATCCCGGTAAAAATCCCAATGTCAGCTGGGAGAGAAAGATGAGTATGCTTTGGAGACCGGAAATGGCACATATACAGGAATTGAATGGTATGCATGCGTATAGACAGAAAAGCAAACTTTTTGTTCTGAACAAAATTTTAGAAAAAGTTCCATATGATACATTACAGTCGCAGATTTGTGCCGAATTAATGGAGAGAGATTATAGTACGATTGGTGAAAGGATCTATGAATACAGAAAGGCACATGCAAAACAGGGAAAGACAGTACGAAGGAAAAATAAAAAGAAGAAATACAAGGTACTGATCAAATAGAAAAATGTAAATTTGTTGAAAGGAATTGATTTAATGGAGAAAAAGAAAAGATGGAAGATTACATTGAACGCTCCTGTTACGTTAGGATTTACCGGTTTATGTTTTATCACAATGATTTTAAATTATGTGACAGGAGGTTTAAGCAACAGATTATTATTTATGACATATCATTCATCACTCATGTCAGGGTTTACCTACATTCGATTTTTTACACATGTACTGGGACATTCCGGATGGCAGCATTATATTGGAAACATGTCTTACATCCTTCTTTTAGGACCGTTACTTGAAGAAAAATATGGTTCAAAGCAAATGGCAGAAGTAATTTGTGTAACTGCTTTTGTGACAGGGATGATCAATTATATCCTTTTTTGGAATGTTGCTTTATGTGGCGCAAGTGGAGTTGTCTTTGCATTTATTCTATTGGCTTCGTTTACAAATTTTAAAGAAGGAGAACTGCCACTAACCGTAATCCTGGTTGCAGTGATTTTTATTGGCGAACAGGTATATGAAGGGATTTTTATTCAAGATAATATCTCAAATATGGCACATATTCTTGGCGGATTAGTCGGTACCATAACAGGATATGTTCTAAATAAGAAGAAACAATAGAAGTGGAATGATTTTTTACGGAGGAAAGTATGCCTTTTAAAATTGTTAGAAATGATATTACGAAAATGAATACAGATGCAATTGTCAATACTGCAAATTATGAGCCTGCGTATGGTTCAGGTACGGATTTTGCAATCTATCAGGCAGCTGGTGAAAAAAAACTGTTGTCTGCGAGAAAGAAAATTGGGAGAATTGATATGGGAAAGGCGGCGGTTACAAAAGCATATGGACTGCAGGCAAAATATATCATTCATACGGTAGGACCTGTCTGGAATGAGGGAAGTGATGAGGAGAAAAAAGTGCTAAAAGACTGTTATAAGAACAGTCTTCTAATTGCGAAGGAAAAGGGATGTCAAAGTATTGCATTTCCGCTCATCTCATCGGGAAATGATGGATTTCCAAAAGAGATTGCCATGAAAATTGCGCTTGAAGAGATTGAATCGTTTCTAATGGAAAATGAAATGATGATATTTCTTGTTCTGTTTGATCAGGAATCTGTTTCTTTGTCAGGAAAATTATTTGAAGAAATCGATGAATATATTGATGCTAACTATGTGGAAGAAAAACTGAATTTGGAAAAGATCAATACTACTTCCATACTAAGTAGGAGTCAGGCGGCGGGGATTGTTCCGGCAGCCAATCGTCCTTTTGGCAGATTTCCTTTTAGGAACAAAAAGGTCGCAAAAAGCGAAATAGCATACAATGAACAACAAGAAGATGAATTGTCAGATGAACCATCGCCGATGAGAAAAACGGCAAGTGAACAAATGGCAATGGTTGGTGCTGCGTTCGAAAAAAAGACAGAGAATCAAATGCCGGAGATGGAGATACCAAAACCAACAAGAACTCTGGATGATGTGGTTTTGGAACTTGGTGAGACTTTTCAGGAACGATTGTTAAGACTCATTGATCTAAGACAGATGACAAATGCTCAGGTTTATAAAAAAGCAAATTTAGACAGAAAGCTATTTTCTAAAATCCTGTGTAATCCATCCTATAAACCTAAGAAGCGAACCGTGCTTGCATTTGCGATTGCTCTGGAACTGTCACTTGATGAAACAAAAGATTTATTGGCAAGAGCGGAATATGCCCTATCACCAAGCAGTAAATTTGATCTCATCATCCGATATTTTATTGAAAGAGAAGTATATGATATTTATGCAATTAACATGGCATTATTTGAACATGATGAGCAAATGTTAGGCGAATAAGAAAAAAAGAAAGAGGTAGAATATGAACAAAATTGAACAGCAGTTTCTGACAGGAGAGAGAGCTCTGTTTGCGTCTGAAAACCTTGAAATAGAGCATACTATTTTTGATGACGGGGAGTCCCCACTGAAAGAAAGTCATGATATAAAAATTACGAATAGTATGTTTAAATGGAAATATCCGCTATGGTATTCTAAAAATATTTCTGTGAAAGACAGTGTATGGTTTGAGATGGCAAGAGCCGGAGTCTGGTACACGGAAAATATGGAGGTAGAAGATTGCATTGTCGAAGCGCCAAAGAATTTCAGAAGGTGCAAAAATCTTTCGTTGAAAAATGTGAATTTTCCGAATGCTTCAGAGACACTGTGGAATTGTGAATACGTAAAAATGGAAAATGTGTTTGCAAAAGGCAACTACTTTGCAATGGGGTCTGATCACATGGAGATTGATGGATTTGAGCTGGTAGGTGATTACAGTTTTGATGGATGTAATAATATTACAATTCGCCATGCAAAGATGATGTCAAAGGATGCATTTTGGAATAGTGACCATATTACAGTATACGATACATTTATTTCAGGTGAATATCTGGGATGGAATGCAAAAAACCTTACATTAATCAATTGTACAATAGAAAGTCTTCAGGGGATGTGTTATATTGACAACCTGGTGATGAAAAACTGCCGTTTGATTAATACAACTCTGGCTTTTGAGTATTCAACAGTGGATGTCCGGATTGTTGGAAAGATTGACAGTGTTCTCAATCCAAAAGAAGGAACCATCAAGGCGGATTATATCGAAAATCTTACAATAGAAAAAGACAGGGTTGATCCTGCAAAAACGAAAATCATTGTTAACGGACAGATCAAATAACAATATGAGAGGAAAATGGCAGGAGGGAAATAAAACCTATGGATTATAATTTTGATACAGTGATTGATCGAAGAAGTACAAATTCTTTAAAATGGAGCGTAAAAGAAAACGAGCTTCCTATGTGGGTTGCAGATATGGACTTTGAGACAGCGCCTGAAATTGTAGAAGCGATAGAAAAACGAGCGGCACACGGTATTTATGGATATGCAGACCTGACGGATGAGTGGTATGAGGCATATATCAGCTGGTGGAAAAAAAGACATCATTTCGAGATAAAAAAAGAATGGTTGATTTACAGTACCGGAGTTGTGGCAACCATTTCAAGTGTTGTGAGAAAACTGACCTGCCCTGCTGAAAATGTGGTGATTCTCACACCGGTTTATAATATTTTTTATAATTCCATTTTAAACAATGGACGAAACGTATGCGAGAGTGAATTGAAATATAATGGGAATTCCTATGAGATTGATTTTGAGGATCTGGAAGAAAAATTAAAAAATCCCCAGACATCAATGATGATCTTTTGCAATCCCCACAATCCTGTTGGAAAGATATGGGATAAAGAAACGCTTTTAAAAGTTGGGAATTTGTGCATTGCCAATCATGTAATTATTGTTTCAGATGAAATACACTGTGACCTTACTTTACCTGACAGGGAGTATATTCCGTTCGCTTCTGTTTCGGAACGGATCGCTAATCACTGCATTACGTGCATTGCACCTACAAAAACCTTTAATCTTGCAGGGCTGCAGACATCAGCGGTAGTGGTAAAAAATGAGAATTTACGACATAAGGTATGGAGAGGAATCAACACAGATGAAGTGGGCGAGCCAAATGCGTTTGCAGTAGATAGTGTGATTGCAGCATATACGAAAGGGGCTGGCTGGTTGGATGCGCTTCGAATTTATCTTGCTGAAAACAGAACTATCGTTCACAACTTTTTGGAAGAAGCAATCAGGGTGGTAAAATTAGTTCCTTCAGAAGCAACTTATCTATTATGGATTGATTGCAGTGAAATTATGGAAGGGATTAATTCCAAAGAATTAGCTGACTATATCAGACAAAAGACAGGATTGTACCTATCAGACGGAGTACAGTATGGTAAGGGAGGAGAACAGTTTTTAAGAATGAATATCGCCTGTAGTAAAGAAGTGCTTGATCAAGGACTTGCCAGGCTTGCGAAAGGGGTGAGTCTGTATTTCAATAGCAGATAACGTGGAGTCACAGGGAAAGTTTAATAAACGGGTATATAGGTCATTAATTTATCTGGCTATTCCTACTGTCATAGAACATATAATGAGTACGCTGCTTCAATATGTTGATACAGCTATGGTTGGGCATCTTGGAGAAAACGCAACAGCAGCAGTCAGCACAACAACGACGATTAACTGGCTTGCCGGAAGTATCCCCTATGCGCTGGGAATTGCGGTTCTTGCATCCATTGCCAAAGAATCAGGGGCGGGAAATACAGAAAAGACAAGAAAAATTACTGTGTGTGCGTGTTATCTTACA
>CACYDA010000044.1 GCA_902773095.1 uncultured Lachnospiraceae bacterium
GAAAGTGATTATCGAGACCTGCCTGCTTAATGAAGATGAAATTATAAAAATGTGTGAGATTGTATCAAAATCAGGAGCTGAATATATCAAAACATCTACCGGTTTTTCCATAGGTGGGGCAACATTTAATGATGTGAAACTCATGTCAGAACATATTTCGGAAGGTGTAATGATCAAAGCAGCCGGCGGAATATCCTCTCTTGAAGATGCAAAAAAGTTTATTGAGCTTGGTGCTTCGCGACTCGGAACAAGCAGAATTGTAAAAATTGCAAAAGAACAATTAAACTGATTTTATATTAAATACAAACCAGTACAATTTCAAACTGATTTTATATCAAGTACAAACCAGTACAATTTCAAACTGATTTTATATCAAATATAAACCGGTACAATTTAAAACTGATTTTATATCATATAAAAGCCGGCACAATTTCACGATGTGGTCAATCATCCAATCGATTCATTATGCCGGCTTTACTAATTATCCAAGATTTCGGATCTTGAAATCTTTTTCAGCCTCTCTTCGCTGGTCTTTTTTAGCAATATCATTCCTCTTGTCATACAGTTTTTTACCTTTTGCAAGGGCAATTTCCACTTTGACAAGACTTCCTTTAAAATATACCTGAAGCGGAACTACCGTATATCCCTTTTCCTTCATCTTTCCCAGTAATTTGTTGATTTCTGATTTGTGAAGCATCAGTTTTTTTACCCTTAAAGGGTCTTTATTAAAAATATTTCCTTTTTCATAAGGACTGATATGCATGTTATAAACAAATACTTCTCCATTTTCAATACGTATAAAAGCCTCTTTAACACTGCATTTACCCATGCGAAGCGATTTCACTTCCGTACCATGGAGACATATTCCGGCTTCATATTTTTCTTCAATAAAGTAATCATGATATGCTTTTTTATTATTTGCAATCAATTTCACGGATTCTTTTCCCATTATTTCATTTCCTCTTTCTTTTTTAACCTACGACATCTTCTTCCTGTTCTTCGTCCTCTTCATGCAATTTGAAATCAATCTGCCTTTGCATTTTATCAGCTTTTACAGCAATTACGGATACTTTTTGACCAAGTTTAAATCTTCTTCCTGTTTCTTTCCCAATCATTTCATAATTATCATCATCATAATAATAATAGTCGTCTAACAGGTCAGTAACACGAATCATTCCTTCAATTGTATTCGGCAGCTCAACATACATTCCCCAGTTTGTGATTGACGAGATCACACCTTCAAATATTTCTCCCAGATGTTTTTGCATATATTCCACTTTTTTCAGTTTGTCTGTATCACGTTCTGCTTCATCTGCCCTTCTTTCTGTGAGACTGGAATTTTCAGCAATATTAGGCAGAATGGATTCATAATGACGAACTCTCTTTTCGGAAATTCCTCCGCGAAGATTTTCTTTGATGATTCGGTGAATCTGCAAATCAGGATATCTTCTGATTGGAGAGGTAAAATGACAGTAATACTTTGTAGCCAGACCAAAATGTCCTGTACATTGTGTAGTATATCTTGCCTGCTTCATGGAACGTAAGGTCAACCGACTGATTAATGTTTCTTCTTCCGTACCATCAATTCTTTCGAGCAATTTTTGAAGTTCTTTAGGATGTATATCCTGTTCACCCTTTATGGCATATCCGAAGTTATTAATAAAAAGACCGAGCTTCAACATTTTTTCCGCATCAGGATTATCATGCGTTCTATATACAAAAGGTAACTCCTGCCAAAAATAATCTTCTGCGACTGTTTCATTTGCGATCAACATGAAATCTTCAATCAATTTCGTTGCAAGATTTCTTTCATAGGGCTTGATTTCTACAGGAGTGCCTTTTTCATCAAGAATTATTTTCGTCTCAGGAAAATCAAAGTCGATCGAACCTCTTTTATGCCTCTTTTCACGAAGCAGCAATGCAAGCTCATTCATTTGTATTAGCATATCTGCCACATCAGCATTTTCCTCAATTGCCTTCTCGTTATGATCAGAAATGATTTTATTCACAGTTGTATAATCCATACGCTTATTGATATTGACTACAGTTTCTGCAATTTTGTGTCCCACAACATTCCCTTTGGAATCAATTTCCATGATACAGCTCAAGGCGAGTCTGTCTTCTCCTGCATTGAGTGAGCAGATTCCATTGGATAATTTATGAGGAAGCATAGGTATGACGCGGTCTACAAGATACACGCTTGTACCACGTTTGACCGCTTCTTTATCCAAAGGACTGTTTTCTGTCACATAATTGGAAACATCCGCTATATGAACACCCAGAATGTAACGATCCCCTTCTATTTTAAGAGAAACCGCATCGTCTAAATCTTTGGCATCTTCTCCGTCAATAGTGACCATTTTAACCGCTCGAAGATCAAGTCTTCCTGCCATATCTTTTCCTGTGACCTCATTAGGAATGCTTTCTGTCTGTTTCATTACATCATCCGGAAATTCAAGCGGTATCTCCAGACCTTTAATTACCGACATAATATCCGTACCCGGGTCATTGATATGTCCTATGATTTCTGTAATTACTCCTTCCGGTTTTCTGTTGTGATCTCCATAACTAGTCAGTCTGACAACTACCTTATGACCGGTAACAGCACCTTTCGATTTTTCAAGCGGTATAAAAATATCTTTAGAAATCTTTGCATTATCAGGTATCACAAATCCAAAATTTTTATTTTTTTGGTACAGGCCTACTACTTCGGCAATGGCATGTTCAATTATATTGATAATTTCTCCTTCGCGTCTTTTTCCTGTTTTAGATGAGCGAAGAGCCACCTGAACCCTGTCACCATTTAATGCACCATGTGAATTACTTTCCGAAATGAAGATATCTTCTTCCTCTCCGTCCACAACTACAAATCCGAATCCTTTTGGTGTTCCTTCGTATTTACCGACCAAAATATTTTCACTAGGCATTCCATATTTACCCTTTTTTGATATCCCTATCTTTCCCTCAAGAATCAATTCATCCAGAACTTCTTTTAATTCATCTCTCTCATCTTTAGGTACATTGAGTATAATAGCAAGTTCTTTTAATTTCATAGGAATATACAAATCAGAATGAATAACATCAAGGATAATTTGTTTTCTTTCTTCCATTAATGTTTTGTCCATAAAAACCTCCCTTTCCATTTGTTTGAACGTCCGGTATCGTTAAATGCTAAACGAAGCATTTCAAAACTAATCACATAAAGTAAGAAAACCTTGAATATCGTATGTTGATACTCAAGGTTTCATGTGCTATTTTATATAAATTTTGAAACAAGAACTGCAGCAAGCACTATAAATACAAATGCCAAAAACTTTGTGGCTTTTTCAAGAGTTCCTTCCATTGAACGACCCTTGTTCTTTCCCCAATAGGTATCTGCCATACCATTGATTGAACCGGTAAGACCTGCTGATTTTCCTTCCTGCATAAGCACTATTACTGTCAAGACAACACAAACTATAATAAAAACTATATCTAAAGCTGTTTTCAAAGCGTTTACACCTCCTTAGTATCATGTTTATATTTAATCAATCGCCATTTATTCTACCATAGATAAACCTATATTTCAAGTAAAAATTAAATTTAAAATAAAATTAATAAACATATACAAATCGTCTCATATATATATGATCAAATCTATATAGCGGCATTAGCCTGCTTAACATAGTCAATAAAAATATCTTCTGGAACAGGTTTTGAAAAATAAAATCCCTGTATATAATCGCATCGAAACTCTTCCAAAACTTTTTTTTGTTCTATAGTCTCTACACCTTCTACGACAATCTTGTAATTCATCCTTCTCATCATGTGCATTGTGCTTTCCAAAAACATCATTGCATTTTCATCCTGCATTCCGGTTTTCGGATTCATAGCACTCCATAAAATACTTCTGTCTAGTTTAATGATGGAAAACGGCATCCCAAGCATATAAGAAAAGTTTGAATATCCCGTACCATAATCATCCAAGGAAAAAGTGAATCCAAGATTGTTTAATTCCACTACAGAATCAATCAAAGTACGCTGGTTACTTGCCGCAGCGGATTCTGTTATTTCCAGATTAATATGTGATGCATCAAGGTTATATTTTTCCAGAATCCTGCTAAAAGATTCACCCAGTTTTTTATTCATACATTGAACGACAGATAAATTGACTTCTATAAATTCAATACCAAGTTCATATAACTTATTCTCCGTATATAGTCTGCAAACTTCTTCAAAAACATATTCTCCGATTTTAATAATACTTCCATTTTTTTCTGCAATAGGAATAAACTCATCAGGTGAAATGTATCCCAGCTGCTCATCTTTTAAGCGAATAAGTGCTTCAGCTGAATGGATTCCATTACATTCTCTATTCCAAATCGGCTGATACCATACCTGAAAAGATTTATTTTTCAAAGCATCCTTTATGATTTTTTCAATCATCATTTCTCTATGAAAATCTCCAAATTCATATGATTCAATAAACTCCGTCTCACTTGACGTTGTCTCAAATGGTGCATCAATGATCATCATCAACTGCTCTATAGTAGCATTTTTATTAGAAATATCTATAATGCATAATTGTGCCGGAAATCCAATCTGAATATTGTGATAACTCCATTCCTCGTTAAAACGTTCTTTGATTTGATCCGCAATCACTTTCACTTCTTCCAAAGAATGTTTATATGTCATTAATGCAAAATGACCATTCTCACAATCATAGCAATTCATATTCTGATCCAGAAGATCCAGCCACTTCGCAATCTGTCTCAATATCCCATTCATTTGTCTGATACCAAACGTTGTATTATAGTAACTTGTATTAGGAATCTTGACAGTAAGAATAACGGAATAATTTTCAGTCTTAATCGCCATATCTGCATCATTAAGCAATCCGTATCTGTTATAAATATGTGTAATCGAATTGATCAGCTCATCCTCATTTTCAATTGAGATCATTATTCCAAGAATTCCGAGTGACTGAAAAAACAGTTCAAGCAATATCGTCGGATAAAAAATCTGAACAATAATCGGCAAAACACTAATGATAATAAAAACAATAAATGGTCTTACCTTTTCTATTGAAATCGCATTTTTAAATCTCATGATCAACAGCATTGCAATAAAAACATATAAAAATGCATTGAAATAAAGCAGCTGAATCATGGAAGCATGTGTGTATTCGTTATGCTTTCCAAAATAATACACCAGATGAGTAAAAGGATTCGTAACCAATAATAATACAGATGATATCATCGGTAAACTGATGACCAGAAAAATCGTATTATTTATTTTATAATTAATTCCCATAAGGAATATGATATACATAACAAACAGATAAGGCATAACATTATGCGATATCAAAAAAAGATAATTCCAAATATCAAGAAATGAATATCCGTTTTCAAAAATATAAATATTTCCCCATGAACCGATTGTGTCTGAAACGGCAGAAACAAAACCAGTCACTACAATAGCCATAAAAATCCGGTTTGATGTTTTTCTTAATCCTTTTTTATAATAGATAGAATAAATCATAAACAGCCAGATGAAGATTGCTCCGATATCAAAATCCAAATTATATTCCATGCATTTTTACTCCTCAAATTCATTATATCATTCACATTATTCCGTCCATTTATATCAATCAATGTGAATATTAAAAAATTCCAATACAATCCATTGATTAGATTCTACCATATTCTCACAATAAATACCATGTCTTTTTATACATTTTACACTTGCTGCTATACACCTTTTTTATATCAAATCATATAATAGTATCAAAATAGAAAAACGGTGAAACTATGTATCAGAATTATTATGGTGCGTTTAATCGTGCCGGACATCCAACCAGACAATTGAACTACCATACACACAATTCCATTGAGGACCCATATCCCTTTTCCTATGATTTGATCAAGCATCAGCAATATGGGAACGGGGTGTTGGCACAGGCATTGCCTTTCGATGATTATTCATTCCAAAACCAATTAAAAAAGCATGATATGGAATACCTTAGTACCTTATATCCTTATGAGATTAAGGAGCTAAAACAATTGGTTGCCCATGAATGTGACAAAATGGATTATAACGGAAGTATGATGTATGATGAATGTCCTGACAAAGTAATGTTTTTAAAAAAATGTAATGATATCTGCCAAATGGCAGACATCAATTGTAAATATGCAAAGAAATGTCCTGACAAAGAATTTTTAAAAGATTTGATCAGTGTTTTACTGGCAAATGAAATGTGCCGTCGACGTGAAAAAAGACGTACTTATTATTAAGATATTCCTCTTAATTAATCAATTTTGATTCTTTTCCGGGAATTTCATTTGTTTTTACATACAGATGAAATTCATTATTGACGTCACAAGTTGCTAAAAGCACATCTTTTATATGACGGATTCCATTTGATGTAAGTTGTTTATTTAACCATTTTTCATCTTTTCCAGATGCAGCCAGATTCTCTTTCATCACATTTCCATCTATGATGAGATTTGCTACCAGATATTCCTGTTCAGCCTTAATGGATAAATCTTTTGGTGTTAGCGGTCTTTCCTCTGCTTTTGGAAGAAAACTGATTTTCCCATTTTCTTCCAAAACAGCAGTCTGAATTTTGCTGATATCAAAATATCCATTAATTCTGCACTGTACAAGCAGTTCTGACAAATCAATTTTTGCTTTTTTCAGGTTTTTCTGATAGATTTTCCCATCATTCATCAATATAATTGGCGTTCCGGTAATCATTTTCCGACATATATATGACTTTTCATTTAAAAATGAAAGAAATACTGAAAACACGCCATATACGATCATCGCAGTAATTGGCTTTTCTACCCCTCCATCCAATGAAGTAGCCATTTCAGCTGCGATCGAACCAATTGTAATTCCTGTTACATAATCAAAAACACTCAACTCCGATAATTGTTTAGAACCCATGAGTTTTGTTAAAATAAAAAGAATGATGATTGATCCTGTTGATAGAAAAATGATATATAAAATATCCTGCATCATATTCATATTCCTCCGACATCCAAAAAACTCTATCATTTCCTACAGAAGAAGCTGTGAGCTTTAAAACACATCTTACAATTTGTTCTTCCGATTAATAATAGTATCAACTGAAATATAATATTTATGCAGGATATTTCATTTCATTCTTTATGTTTCTGCCTATTCTTTATGTTTCTGCCTATTTTTTATGTTTCTGCTTATTCTTTATGCTTCTACATATGCAGTGAGGCCGCTTTCATTTGTATCAATCACAATTGTATTTCCGGCAGAAATATCTCCTCCAAGAATCAGTCTTGCTGACATTGTCTCTACATTCTTCTGGAGATATCTCTTAAGTGGTCTCGCACCGAATACAGGGTCAAATCCATGTTCTGTTATATACTCTTTTGCATTTTGCGTGAGTCGGATTCGGATTTCTTTATCCTGAACCCTTTTGTTCAAATCTGACATCAGTATATCAACAATCTTGGAAATGTTATCTTTTGTAAGTGGTTTAAACATGATAATCTCATCAAGACGATTGATAAATTCAGGTCTGAAATGTAATTTCAGTTCTTTGTCAACCATTTCTCTGGCCTCTTCATTGATATTTCCATCTTCATCTATGCCATCTAACAGATAGGAAGAGCCGAGATTAGATGTCATGATCAGAATCGTATTCTTAAAATCAACTGTTCTTCCCTGAGAATCTGTGATTCTACCATCATCCAGTACCTGTAATAAAATATTAAATACATCCGGATGTGCCTTTTCTATTTCATCAAAAAGGACAACACTATATGGTTTTCTTCTTACTGCTTCTGTCAGCTGTCCTCCTTCATCATAACCAACATATCCCGGAGGCGCTCCTACTAATCTTGATACAGAATGTTTCTCCATATATTCACTCATATCAATACGTACAATGTTGTTTTCATTGTCAAACAGATTCTCAGCAAGTGATTTGGCAAGTTCTGTTTTACCTACACCTGTAGGACCTAAGAATAAAAACGAACCGATTGGCTTTGAAGGATCCTTAATTCCGGCTTTGGAACGCATGATTGCTTCCGTCACTTTTTCCACCGCATCATCCTGACCAACTACTCTTTTATGAAGTTCATCGTCAAGATGCAATGTCTTATTTCTCTCAGATTCTGTCAGCTTAGTAACCGGTATTCCGGTCCATCTTGAAATAATTCTCGCTATTTCATCTTCTGTTACTGCCTCATGAACGAGTGACAGTTTTTGATTCTTTACTTTATCTTCTTCCATTGCTAACTGTTTATTCAGATTTAATAATTCCCCATACCTCAATTTTGCAACTTCTTCAAGATCATAATTTCTCTCTGCAATGGCAATCTTGTTATTAACTTCTTCAATCTTTTCCCTGATTTTTGATAAATTGTCTACTGTCGCTTTTTCGTTTTCCCACTGTGCTTTCTTCGAATTAAAATCATCCCGAAGCTCGGCAAGATCTTTTTGTAAGATTTCCAAACGTTCTTTGCTAAGACGGTCTTCTTCTTTTTTAAGTGCTGTCTCTTCGATTTCCATCTGCATTACTTTACGTTTCAATTCATCTAACTCTGTTGGCAGAGAATCCAGTTCTGTTTTGATCAGCGCACAAGCTTCATCAACAAGATCGATGGCTTTATCCGGAAGAAATCTGTCTGATATATAACGATTAGAAAGCGTCACAGCACTGACGAGTGCGGAATCATTAATCTTAACTCCATGATAAACCTCGTATCTCTCCTTCAGACCTCGCAAAATGGATATGGTATCTTCTATTGACGGTTCATCCACCATAACAGGCTGAAAACGTCTTTCCAATGCCGCATCTTTCTCGATATATTTTCTGTATTCGTCTAAAGTTGTTGCACCAATACAATGAAGTTCTCCTCTGGCAAGCATTGGCTTTAACATATTTCCTGCATCCATTGCCCCATCCGTCTTACCGGCACCAACAATAATATGAAGTTCATCAATAAAAAGGATAATCTGCCCTTCACTTTTCTTAACTTCGTCAAGAACCGCTTTTAACCTCTCTTCAAATTCACCTCTATATTTTGCTCCTGCAACCAAGGCACCCATATCCAGAGCATACACTTTTTTATCTTTTAATCCCAGAGGAACATCTCCACGTACAATTCTCTGTGCGAGTCCCTCCACTGCTGCTGTCTTACCAACGCCAGGTTCTCCAATCAGAACCGGATTATTTTTTGTTTTTCTTGACAGGATTCTGATGACATTTCTAATCTCAGCATCTCTTCCGATGACAGGATCCAATTTTTGTTGTCTTGCCCTTTCCACTAAATCTGTGGCATATTTATTTAATGTATCATATGTTGCTTCCGGATTATCAGTAGTAACTCTCTGATTTCCACGAACTGTAGCAAGCACCCTTAGGAATCGGTCTCGATCAATTCCATATTCACGAAAGATTGCTAAAACAGCTTTATTCGGATATTTGATTAATGTTAGAAATAGATGTTCTACAGAAATATAGTCATCACCCATCTGCTTAGCTTCATCCTCAGCACTGATCAATACTTTATTTAATTCGTTACTGAGCCTTAAACTGCCTCCCTGTACTTTGACCTTTTTACTGACAGTATCTTTGACCTTGTTAATAAAATGTTCCTTATTGATATCCATTTTCTCAATCAGATTGAGAATCAGACTGTCATCAAGATTCAGAAGACTGAGTAACAGATGTTCCTGATCAATTTCCTGATTGCCATATTCATAGGCCAGTTTTTCGCAGCCATTTACTGCTTCTATCGATTTTTGTGTAAATTTACTGATATTCATAACGAATCCCCCTTTCGGTAATGCTCACTTTATCGATTGGAATGTATTCCAACGATAATCTTCATTTGTTCTACAACATATATAACACCAATTCAATAAAAATGCAATACCTTTTTTTCAATTTTTTGCATATTTTTGAAATCTTTTTTCCATTACTTAGGTAATTCCATAATCAAAGAAGGAAGGATATCATGATTTATGATTCGTCATTTAACAGGCGTTACATTTCCTTCATCATCTATTTTAATATCAAAAGAAATACTCTCCATAAAATCAAACAGTTTTCTGGCATCTTCACCAGTAAGATCTGTTGTCTGATAGCTTTGACTGCTGCAAGGCAAAAGATTAATCTGAGTGGTATTATCTTCTTGAATTGTCGCATTTAAGACAACAGTATCAGAGTGATAATTACCAAACAGGAAATTGCCAAGACTGTAAACAATGGGTTTTCCGTTATAAAACTCAATGCCTTCTAACACATGCGGATGAGTACCAACCACTATATCTGCACCTGCATCAACATAGCCGTGTGCAATATTTTTTTGAAATAAGGCTACGGAATGTGATTTTTCAACACCAAAATGTACATAGATAATAACATAATCACACTCCTTTTTTGCTTCTCTGATCGCGTCTAATATGTATCCATAATAAGGAGTTGATTCATATGAAGTTAGAAGACCGGGATTTGATTCGGTAGCATACCAGGAGCCTTGAGGAACAAATCTGGTAGAACCAAAAATGGCAATCTTTTTTCCATTTACTTCTTTAATGCATGGTGTCAAAGCATCCTTCAGATTATTTCCTGCCCCCACATACGAAATCTTCAGTTCATCCAGTTGATGCATCGTATCCTGTAGGGCAGAAATCCCATAATCTAAAGTATGGTTATTGGCCAAAGTGATCACATCTGTTCCCATCTCAACCCACAATTTTTCTCGTTCCAGCGGTGCGCGAAAGGTATATAACTGATAATCAACCATCTTTCCACCATCACTGGCAACAAATTCATGGTCGGCAATGTAGAGATCGGCATTTTGCATTGTATCAATAATATTCTGAGATAAAAATCCTTGGATGCCATCTTGGAGATAATATTCATACAGATTGTCAGGAAAATAGATGTCGCCGGTAAATGCTAATGTAATCTCTGCCGGTCTATTCTCATCCACAGCATCTAACGGATTATCTTGATTTTGTTGTTCTTCATCATTCTCATACAAACTTTGTGTTTGAGAATTGGCAGAAACATTCTCTATGCTTTTTTCCTGTTGTGCATGATGAAGGTTTGTATCTTTTAATCCGCATCCATAAACAGAACAAGATAAACATAATAAAAGACATATGATTTTCTTTTTCATCCCATTCTTCTCCTTTCCGTAAAAAATCCCCATAAATCATAACATATGCCAAAGGCTCACCCAAAGTGCAAAAGGCAATTAAGGTGAGCCTGTTTTTTATCCTAAA
>CACYDA010000045.1 GCA_902773095.1 uncultured Lachnospiraceae bacterium
ATCAAAAAATCCGGTTAACATGGCAGCGACCACAAGAATGAGATAGATTACAATCTCTTTATTCATTTTTGCAAAAATTACCGCTGTCAATACAAACACAAGAACAAAGATAAATCCTGCTCCCCTTGGCTTACCTGCCGATAATGCTCCATCATGTGCAAATTGTCTTCCCATATCCCTTGGAAGAATCTTAGTACATTTCCATAGAAGCAGACATGTCAGTACAAATGCAAATAATATTCCTGCAAACGCCACTGTTGCAAAATCTGGTTTTTCAAAATAATAAGTTATCATTCGTCATTTCCTCCATCTACTTTTTTGACCATTGGTCTATATTTTATTCTTTCATTCCATGTTGCCATTTAATCACAGCAGCACCTATAATAATGACATACCCAATCATACTATATACGTCAGGTTTCTGTTGCAAAAACAGGTATCCCAAAATTGCCGCAAAAATTACCTGTGAATAATCAAAAACAGAAATCTCTTTCGCCGGTGCCTTTGTATATGCCTTTGTGATACTTAACTGGCCGCCTGCTGCAAAACAACCGGCCAAAAGCAAAAATATCACTTGATTTATTGTCATAGGATGGTAACCAAAAATAAAAAATGGCAGTGTTACCAGGGATGAAAATGTAGAAAAGTACATAACGATCACCTGGCTTCTTTCCCCTTGCTTCCCAAGTTTTCTCACGAATGTATACGCTGTACCGGCTCCTAATCCTCCTGCCGCTCCCAGCAATGCAGGAACAGTCTCCACATTAAAAGAAGGCTTTACAACAAATAATGCTCCGATAAAAGCAAGCGCAACCATTGCCCAGTCAAACCTGTCTGCCATCTCTTTCAAAATAAAAGCTGACATAATAATCGCAAAAAAAGGAGACAGCTTATTGAGCATATTGGCATCAGAAATATTCAAATGGTCGACTGCATAAAAATTACAGATTAATCCTATCGTACCACACACTGACCTCATGTTCAATCCGAAGAGACTATCCTTTTTGATCTTAAATCCTTCCTCACTTCTTGCCAGCATAAAAAATGAAATTACCATGGCAACTGCATTTCTAAAAAATGCTTTTTGCATTGTTGGCAATTCTCCGGCTTTTCTCACAAAAAATGTCATAAGGGCAAAGAAAAAAGCTGCCATAATGATATATAAAATTCCAACATTCTTCTGTTTCATATTATCCCTCTTTATATCATCTGTAACGAAACTTTCATAAGTTTAACACACATTCTCCATTTTTACCACCCATAAATTTCAAAGTTATGATATAATAAAATTCTGCCTGTTGTAATTATTGCACAAAACAGGCAGAAACACTTCGCTTTGCATGATAAAGCACCAAAGTACAATACTTAACAGAATCAATTAGGAAAAGGAGACTTTCACAAATGAACAAAAAAGAAATATCCGAGATCAAGAAACTTCTTACACCTGAACATGCTGTCATCACTAGAATATGTGGCTGCTATGTGGATGGTGAAAAGCAAATAAAATTTACTTCAAAAGATGCTTTCCATTCTCTTTCCGAGGAAGAAGCATTCAAATATTTTGATATTTTTAAACACACACTATCCGGAACGCTAGGAAAAAATCTGATTAACATGGAATTTCCTCTAACCGAAGAGATGGAAGGCGGCAAACAGGAATTCCTCTTAAAACTGAAAGACAGTCAATTGGAAGATGATGAGCTTTTGAATCAATTTTATCAAAATATCATCGACAATTACAGTTTTGATTCTAATTACTACATCATTCTCATCCATGCTGTCTATGATGTTCCGGGAAAATCTACTGATGGCGCCGAAATGTTTGATGCGTCTGACAGTGTTTATGACTACATCATTTGTAGTATCTGTCCGGTTAATCTGTCAAAATCAGGTCTTAGTTATGATGCAGAAACAAATAGCATTAGTGAGCGTGTACGTGACTGGATCGTAGGAGCCCCGGCAACCGGATTTCTCTTCCCTGCATTCAATGACAGATCCACTGATTTACACAGTCTTTTGTACTACTCGAAAAATCCGGAAGAACTACAAACAATATTGATTGAAAACGTACTTGGTGCTACAACACCCATGTCTGCAGCAAACCAGAAAGAAACTTTTAATAGCATCATTACAAACACATATGGAGATGAGTGTGATTTTGCTACAATCAAAACAATTCATGAAACTCTTAACGAGATGATTGAGGAAAATAAAGACGAACCTGAACCTTTGGTTCTCACCAAAAATGATGTCAAACATATATTTGAAGAGAGCAGTCTTCCAAATGAAAAATTTGAAATACTTGAAAAACAGATTGTAGAAAACATAGGAGAAAAACCGGCATTAGTCGCTGCAAATGTTGCAGATGTCAGAAAATTCAACATTCAAATGCCGGACGTTGTCATTAAAATTAATCCGGAACGAACAGATCTCGTAGAAACCCGAATGATTGATGGCAAACAATGTCTTGTCATTGAGGTAACAGACCGAATTGAGGTAAACGGTGTCAGCGTGGTTGCCACAAAACCGCAGTCGTCAGATTCTTAAAACACAAAGAGCAGAACAAAAGATGATACTACTTGTTCTGCTCTTTTTCTAATCCATGATAAATCCCTTAATATTGTTATCGTTCAAAAATGTAGCTCCACTGTATAAGAATAAAATATCATCCACCGGATAGGTATCCATTACATCATGAATTGTTCCTGAATAATACCTTGGATCTACTACCACAATCTCACTGTAGTATTCTGTCAAAAAAGGGATAAAACAATTCGCAAAAGAATCTTTGATGAGCAGGATTTTCTTTTCACTTGTACTGGTCGTTCTAATATCAATTAACGAAGAATTACCACCAAGAAATACACTATACTTGTCTTTTTCTTCAAGCATATATCTGTCATAAAGTGATGTTTTTCTTTTTTGTTGATCAACATAATTCACAATCACAGACACTGCACCTTCTTTTGGAATATATACATCTATTTCTTCTCGTTCATTTGGGCAAAAACCGCTGTTTCCTGAAAGCATGCCATTAAAATCTGTGGTAATCGGATAAACCTCATATTGTTTTTCATTTTCACTTTTTTTTGCATTTTCAACGGCCTGCTCCTCACTTGCCTCCTCCTGATCACCACTTTCATCGGTTTTATCAGAAACTCCCAGAATATTTTTACATTCACAAAACATATGATACGCCCCCAATGTAGTCCAATGGTGATCTGTCCTGTAATATAACTTTTCTTTCTTATACTTCGACATAATAGAAAGTCCGTCTATCCAGATGATATCATCTGAGATACGATTCTCTATCGTATCAAACCATTCTTTTTCACTCTCCACTGTTGCAAATTCCGGGAGCAATTCCTGATAAATTTCTGTGCAATCCGGAACAAGCAGCATAAATACTCTCCTCGTCTCCTGATTTTCAACCTCCTGATCATCATTCTCTTGTTCTTCTGCAGCCTGATTTTCTACTACTTGGATCTGTGCCGCTTGATTTTCAACCCCTTCTTTGTCTTCCGCATTTTTTCCCACCACTTCCTGCGCCAGCGAATTGATGGCTTCTATGTTAGCATCCAACATCTTTTGGTCTGGTTTGGTAATATTTTTTAAAAGCTGTCCGCCTTCTCCCAGAAAAACATCCGATTCCATTCTGCTTCCACCAACCATTTTGACAAAAATATTGAATTCCCTAAAGGCATCTCTTCCGATGAACTGGTCTGACAAATAGTCCTCATACTGATCCATAAAACTGCCCCGTATCATACTTTGCTTATCCAATTCCGGTTTCTGTGCAAGAGAACGGTTTTCTTCTTGAGATTTCTCCTGATCCGCCAAGATATAATTTCCAAGGTTGCACACCAATATAAAAATCACAAACATCATTCCAAGGATGATGTCTCCCTGTTTTCTTTCTTGCTTTTCCTTCTCCAACATAATCCTCCTGATGTTAAAATCTAAAATACAAAAACGGATTAAATGAATCTGTAATGAGCCATGAAATTGTGATTACAAACAACATCATATAGGCAAGATCTGTGAACCATTTTCCATTTCCTTCGTATCCATTTCTATTAAGGATCCCACTACCTATACTTGTGCAGCAAATGATACCTGCTAACCACAATCCCCAGTTTGAAACTATCACGAAACAGTCTTGTGAATGAAGGAATCCCTTTGAACCGATTCCAACCATCATTCCAAGATATTTCAAAGCACTGCCTGCACTTTCACTAAAGAAAAACACCCAACCGATCACAATCATCAACATTGTATAAAGATGCTGCAATATCTTCGGAATGCGGGTGAGATATTTTGTCAAATAATATTTTTCAAATATCAAAAGAACACCATAATACAGTCCCCATATCACAAAATTCCATTGCGCTCCATGCCATAATCCGGTAAGCATCCATACAATCAATAGATTTCTAATGTGCTTTTTTGCACTGACTCGATTTCCTCCAAGCGGAATATATACATATTCTCTGAACCATGTTCCAAGGGAAATATGCCATCTTCTCCAAAATTCAGTCACACTTTTGGAAATATACGGATAGTCAAAGTTTTTCTTTAAATCAAATCCAAACATTTTTCCCAACCCGACTGCCATATCAGAATATCCACTAAAATCAAAATAAATCTGCAGTGTATAGGCAATCGCGCCAACCCACATCATCATGATCGACATTTTGATGCCACTACTAAAGTTTTGACTCACACTCTCAAAAATTTTTCCCATGCTGTTGGCAAGAATGACTTTTTTTCCTAATCCAACAATAAAATACCTTGTTCCCTCTCCAAATTTTTGCAAAGATTCCTCTCTCCATTTGAGCTGAATCTCGATATCAATATATCTGACGATTGGTCCGGCGATCAGCTGTGGAAACATTGCGATATATAATGCAAAATTAATAATATTCTTCTGTGCAGTTACCTCGCCGCGATAAACATCAATTAAATAGGAAATTGCCTGAAAAGTGTAGAATGAAATTCCAACCGGTAATCCAAGTTGTCTGTATTCTATTTTTGTTTTTGCTACGGTATTAATTGTATCAATCAGAAAACCATAATATTTAAAAAAACCTAAAATCAAAAGATTGACGATGATAGCAATCACAAAGCTAATCCGAACTCCCATATTTTTCTGCTTTTTCTGATTACCATCAACACTCAAATGGCCTGATGAATCATTCTCATTTTGACACATTTTCAGATAAATGTCTTTTCCACAGAAATAGTTAAATAGTATCGATAATACCATTAATCCGATATAAATCAGCTCTCCCCACGCATAAAATACAAGACTTGATATCAGCAAAATCATATTTTTTACCCTACGTGGCGAAATATAGTATAAAATCAATGTAATTGGCAAAAATGTAAAAATAAATGTAAAACTGCTAAATACCATTTTTTTTCCTTCCGCATCTGTCGTGATCCCTTGCTAAATCAGCTTTAAAAAAACTCTTTTATACTTATCAGCATTTTCTGAAACTGCCAAAAATATGTATTTCCCTTTTATGATTAGCTCAGCTTCTCTTAGTAACTGTGCCTGATCAGGCGCATAATTTTCAAAATCCTTTATTCTAGTCTTCATTCTTTGTTTAATCGCAGCTTCCAACTCATTCATCTGTTTTTCATCATTGACTTTGATTAGCAAAATCTCCTCTGCAGACAAACCATTATTTCCAATATACATCATCACTCCATCATATTCTGCTGCATTAAAACCATAATACCTTTTTAAACCTCTGCTGCTGACATCCATCATATTTTGTATACTTTCATCATTCATACTGTTTAATAACGCTTCTTTTGTCTTTTCAAAAGGGACATCCTTAGTACTTGAATATGAATAAACCCAGTAAATATACGCAATGATGCAAAACAGTAATACGTATTTGCAAAGTCCGGTCACTATCCTCTTTGTTACATCGCTCATTTCTTTTCTCATTTGATCATCCCAGCTCCCAATGCCATACTATACAGCCAGTATGAATAAAAACTCATTTTAAAATGCATACCGTCCGGTTCATAATATTCTTCTTTTACAATCCCTGTATTATCAAGGCAAACAACTCCATATTGTTCACACACTTCCTTGATGATCTGATTATACGGAGTCAGATCAGCATAATACTCTCCGCCTTCCCGATCAAGATTTATGACAGGAAACAGCATATTTGCATAAATATTTGCCCTTGGGAGATCTTGTTTCAATCGGGTAATTACCTTCTCATACTGTCCCCTGAATTTTTCATAATCATCGTGTATGTAAGCAATATCATTAATCCCATAATACAAAAATATATTCTTAGGACTCAATGCCGTAACTGTAGCATATTCATTTTCAAGGCTTGCCATATTTGCGCCAATCCTTGCCACCACACTTGAAGATTCCAAGACATTATAATACTCTAATCCCTCTGCAATCGAGTCTCCCATAATCACACTGTTGGCAAAAAGTGCTTTGTAATTGTAACTTTGTACATCAATACCCTCCGTATAATCAATAGGACCTGTCTCTTGTGTTTCTTCTATGTTTTTTTCAGATTCATGTTGTAATTGTACGGATTCAATTTCACTTTCTACTTCATATACTTCCTTTTTCTCCATCTGATGCAGTTCTTCTACACCATCCGAATTGATTTTTTTCGTTTCTCTTGCACTGTTTACCAGAATATTTTTTGGCAGGGTGATCACTGCTATAATGAACAGCGTACACAATCCAAGAAAAATCTTTAAATCTTTGTCATCATTCACATTTTTACCCTCGCTAATCATTATTCTATTCTTCTAAAATCATCCATTTCTATTTTATCAATATTATAATAAATGGTCAACAATTTGCTTCCTATAAATCGACACGATTTATCATTACTATTCATAAGTTTCCTCTTCCCTAAGGAATTATAATAAAGAATAAAAGAGCAGTCTTTCGTGTCCGGCACGAAGGTTGCTGCTCTTTTTTCTTTTCATTATTCTAATTGAATTCCATGATCCGGTCTATCGCCTTTCATAACCTCTAAAGCGAATGGTTACTGAGCTTTAAACTCAAAATCTTCATCACCAAGTCTAACTCTGGTATCATAATCCAGTCTCACTTCAACATCTGGTTCGATTCTTCTTCCATTGACATACACATGATTTGTAGAGTTATTGTCAATCACAAAGAACTCTCCATTTTTACATACAATTCTGATATGTACCCTG
Organism: uncultured Lachnospiraceae bacterium; assembly: GCA_902773095.1. Taxonomy (GTDB): domain Bacteria; phylum Bacillota; class Clostridia; order Lachnospirales; family Lachnospiraceae; genus Bovifimicola. Next base: position 7,219 of record CACYDA010000045.1, read on the forward strand.
CTGATTGCACTATTATTAAATATACAATAATCAACTCTTGACGGATCTTTTCCGATATAAAACTCTGTTTTGTTGATAACAACTCTTTCCCCGGTTTTTATTCTTATTAATACCGGACATATCATTGGCATATTGGATCCGCCAAGTACTGTTGTCTCACCGAACTGATCTGAAAGTACTGTTGTTTCTCCAAAATCACTGTCAATATCATGTTCCGGAACC
>CACYDA010000046.1 GCA_902773095.1 uncultured Lachnospiraceae bacterium
AATCATTGTTCGATATGATTTTAACGTTTATGGCGTACACCACTGTATGTTACGTTTACAAAAAAACACCTGACTTTGAGAATCCAAAGTCAGGTGTTTTTTTGTTTTGAAACGTTACAATTACGTTAAAGTGTTTTCATCCACGCTACGATTTTCGGCACATAGAAAAGTTTGTATCCTTGCTCATTTGGATGGATTCCATCGCCATTTAGCGTGTATGCTGTCTTAAGAGCATCAATATATCCAAGCGGCGGCGTCTGTGTGTTAAGATCGCAATAAGGTATGCCCCACTTTTCGCATGCGGCTTTTGCCACATTGTAGTAGCTCTCAGTGGTCCTTGAGTCAAAATTTTTAATGCACTTGTGTACAAAAATATAGCCAATCTTAGCTGTCGGATATTTTTCAATCGCCGATTTTAACATTGTCTCAAATGCTCCGGCAAACGTGGTCGTATCAAGCGTATCTGTGTATCCGTCTGTGATTGTGCCAAGCGGAATATTTTGATTTCCCCACCAAGCGTCGTTGCCACCACCCTCAAGGATAACGTATTCAGCATCAGAGCGCATCTCAGCAATGGATTCGCTTATACAAAATTTGTCCTGCCATTTTACTACGGTTCCGTCTGATACGCCGATATTTTCAACGATCATGTCGTTTTCTAATCCAATAATTTTAGCGTATCCGCCTGGAAAACCTGCACCAGCGCAAATACTGTCACCAGTAAACGCAACTATCTTTCCTCTAAGAGGATTCGATGAATCTTTGCCCGTGTTGGACGAACCGCCCCCTACTTGTTTTTCTAGCTTGATCGTGCTTGTACCGTCCGTCCTAATGTTTCCGACCATTTTTGACGTTGAACCGAATCCGGACATATTATAAAGTAAAAAAGGCTCGCCTGTGCCATCATCAGTAGTACTGAGATTTAAATTACCTATGTAATATAAATCATCGTCATAATGCTTCGATTCACAGATGTATTCCGCCCCTTCAAAGGTGACTCTCCATGTCTCATTTGCGGCAAAAGACAAATCTACCAATTCGGGAATTGAAATGCTTTTGTCGTTAGATGTTACAGAGCCGTAATAATACGTCTCCCAGGATTCTATAGAACCGCTGCTTATCTGACCTTTAAAAGGGGCAAATAATGTTGAATATATAAGCACAAGAAGGATACCGACAAGCAAAATTATAATATAAATTAAATACTTAATGCTGATTTTTCCTTTTTGTTCCACGGCATCACCTATTTTGAACCTAGCGTAATCCTTATTCCCATGTCGCATGAATTCTTTCACCCCGACAAGATTTACCGAAAAATATTAGAATAAATTTTTCACAATCGGGATTTTTTTTAGGATATATATCGTTCCGAAAGAAAACAAACTAACTATACAAAAAAACATAATTATCTTTAGCCAGGCTATAGATCCTACTAAGTTAATCCTAAAGCCCTTAACCGCCACATTAATAAAAAACGGATGAATCAAATACACTCCCCACGATAATCCGGATAATGTCAATAACACCTTGCTGGGTTTTACATTAATATCTCTCAACAAAAGGAAAAGGTTCATTGCCATAAGACAGACTGCAGGATGAATGAGATTTTCCCAATTATCAATCTTCGAAAAAATAACCATGTAAACCATACATAATGCAACTATCAGTAGATATAAATAGCGCCATTCCTTTTTTGTATTGATTTTTGCGACAGTTCCTCCAAAAAACACGTAGAACAAGATACCTTCAAAGGGAATCCGAACCCCAATATGAATCCACTTATCTAAATAAGGAATCATAATCGCAAATATAAACAGAATTGATGTACCTATAATAACACTTTTTTGATCCTGCTGCAAAAAGCTATGAACTACTGGCAATACAAGGTAGATTCCGATGATTGTATAAACAAACCACATGTGATCCCATAAGTGTCCTGTTATCACATTTCTCAACGCCTTAACAACAGTTCCCCCATTAAGAGTTCCTTCAGAAAACACCAACTCCAGTATTGCGAAAAACAACCCGACGGTAAATAAAACTTCAACAAATTTAATAACATGCGCAAAGCAATATGAATAAGTACACGTCCTTTTCTTTGCAATACAATAACCGGTTATAATAATAAAGGTAGGTACAATCCAACGCATGAAAATTGTAATCTGTATAACCCGGTCACTAAATATCGGATCAACAGGCACCGGGCTTTGGTGAACTGAAACCAACATACAGTGCCCCAAAACAACAAGCAAGCAGCATATAACTCGGATTAAATCTATACTATATTCTCTTTTCATAACTGTCTCCGTATCACTTATTTTATTTGCTCAAATTCAAAATGTCACTTCACCATCATGTGAAAGCAGCGATGCGGCCAACACACCATTAACGCCGAGAATTTCTTTTAGTAGATCACTCTCTGAACTA
>CACYDA010000047.1 GCA_902773095.1 uncultured Lachnospiraceae bacterium
ATTTTTCCGGAGAAATATGTGGCAGTGATTGATGGAGGTCATGATGTGGCAGACATTTGTCTTTCCAAACGATTCGATAAGATTTTTTATACCGGCTCTCCTCGAGTGGGTGTTCATGTCATGGAACAGGCAGCAAAAAATCTGACACCGGTTGCGTTGGAACTGGGTGGTGAGACAGGAAACTGGTGCATCATTCGAAAGGATGCCGACTTAAAAGATGCGGCGAGAAAAATTGCATTTTTGAAAATCTGCAACAGTGGACAGATTTGTATCAATATCAATCAGGTTGCTGTGGCAAAAGAGGTTGCCGGTTCATTTTTAAAAGAATTAAAAGCAGAATTTACAAGACAGATTGGAAAGAATCCAATCGCCAATCCGGAATATCCAAGGTTGATCTCAAAAGAGGCATATCATAGGTGCGCGGATGAGGCAGAACAATATAGAGACCGCATTATATATGGGGGAAAAGGTGATGAAGAACATCTAAAGTATGCACCTACGATAATTTATCCTGTTGATCTGGGAGAGCCTATTGTAATGCATGAATTGTTTTCTCCCCTTTTACCGATTGTAGAATATGAAGATGATCAAGTGGAAGAAGTACTGGATACGATTGCTGACAGAGAGCATGGACTCGCCTTGTATATTTTTACAAAAGATGTAAAATGGGCAGAACATGTTATGGCGACACAGCAATATGGTGGAGGATGTATCAATGAGGTCTGTCTGCATCTTATGGTCAAGGGAGTACCATTTAATGGTACAGGTCATTCCGGAATGGGAGCATATCACGGAAAATGGGGATTTATGGAATTTACGCATCCGTCTACCGTGTTGATCGGTATGACACGTTTTAATCTGCCGCTTCGAGAACATCCCTACAGTGGAGTGAGGAATCGTTATAAAGAAATATTGCTAAAGCTATTTGAAAAATAAATTAGATATTATGAATGGAGGTAAGCTGATGATACAGGATATAAAACCACACAGATTTGATAACCGTTATTATTCAGACAGTTCGCCAAAAGATGATGATTTTGTCGTCGTTTATCGGAATAATCGCAGTATACTTGTGAAAGTTGAAATTAATACAGGAAAACTAACCTTTCCAACATTTGCACAATGTGAAAATAAGAAAAATCTTATTTATCTGTTTTCAATTGATCATGAGAGATTTTTCCTTGATCTGTATGCAGAAGATTACTATGCTGAGCATGGATTTGAATATCTTGATACCAGAAGATTAAGAGCTTTGACCAGCGATTCTCAGGAATATATGTTTGCAGCTTTTACTGCCATGCATCTCGCAGAATGGTATATGAATACAAGATTTTGTGGAAAATGCGGATGTGGACTGAAGCATGATCGATTTGAGAGGGCGATGAGATGTAATAATTGTGGAGATGTGTTCTATCCAAGAATCAATCCGGCGGTGATTGTAGGGGTGACAAATGGTGATCAATTACTATTAACAAAATATAAGAGTGGTTATTCCCATAATGCATTAGTGGCGGGTTTTACAGAGATTGGTGAGACTTTGGAGCAAACCGTCGAAAGGGAAGTAATGGAAGAGACCGGAATAAAAGTGAAGAACATATGTTATTATAAATCGCAGCCATGGGGTATTGCATGCGATTTATTGGCGGGTTTTTTCTGCGAAGCAGATGGAGATACCAACATTCGCATGGATAGTAATGAACTCCGGTATGCCCGGTGGGTGAACAGGGAGGAAATCGAATTGCAGCCACAGGATTATAGCCTGACGAATGAAATGATGCGTGTTTTTAAAGAAGGAGTTTGGAAATAAAGTAAAAGACAAAGTAAAAAACAAAGTGAGAACACAAAGGAGATTTTTATGAGAAGAAAAATAATAGCAGTACTGTTGAGCATGACATTGGCACTTGGAGTCACAGGATGTGGCAGTCGTTCTGTAAAAGTCGGTTCAGAAGATGACAGTAAAGTAACCGGGGAAAAGAACAACAAAAAGGAAAAAGAGACAGAGAAAAAAGAGGATAAGAAAAAAGAAAACAAAGAAGAAGACACTGAGAAAGAAAATAAGGAAAAAGAAACGAAAGATGAGCAGTCAGAAAAAGAGGATGTGGCAGATGTGAACCACTTGACTTCAAGAGTGAATTATTACGATTCTGACGGGCTGCTTTTGTATTATGAGACATTTACCTATTTTGATGATGGACTTTTGTGCAGTAGTACAATGCATTCTATGAATTACTATTCAGATGATTTATCCTATCCGGACACGGAATATTCAATGATGTATCAATATGATGATGAGGGAGAACTCACGTCATGTATGTTGGATGGTCTTTCCGGTTCGGGGATGTATGATGCCGATACCGGAAAAGTGGTGATGGATTACAAGTATGATGATGATGGAAATTCCACAGAAATCTTTATTTATCCTTATGAGGAGACAATTGAAGAAGAAAGATTCGGAGTGGATCCTTCAAAAACAGAGATTCTCACCGGAGGAGCCAGAGTGATTGACACGACACAATGCAAAGAATGGGCAGAACCTTATTACGATATGATCAGTCAGGTGAAAGATGAAGATGAGCTGACGGATATTACCAAATGCCGATTGATCTATATCAATGATGATGATGTGCCGGAGTTGTGGATTGATTACGGCTACGGATATGCAGGGGCCAAAATTTGTACTGTGAATGGTGATGAAGTAGATGAAGTGTGGTTTAGCCATGGTTATGCTTATTATGTAGAACGGGAAAACAGTGTCTATATTAGTCAGGGACATATGGGAAACTATGCGGATGATATCTATGAGATTCAAAACGGTAAATACCATAGGATTACAGGAGGAACTAATGCAGAGTCAGGTGACTGGATTGAGGATGAGGGACCGGTGATGACATATTACTGGGAGAATGAAGAAGTGACGGAGCAGGAATATGAAGATCATCTGGAAAAAGCCTTTGATCATACCAGAGAGTTTGATTCTGATGAGGATGTGTTATCTTTTGACCAGTGTTTAAATTTAATGGAGTATCTGAAAAACAGGTAAGGGAAAATTTGTATCCGGAAGGCAGGGAAATCAATCATATGAATTTAACAACAATAAAAGATCCGGAGGGGAGAGAACATACAGTTTATATGCCTGATGAGTTTCTAAATCATAAGAGAAATCATCAGACAGGAATGGTAATACCAAAAGATGCATTGGTGACCGTTCCGGGATCAAAGAGTATGACAAACAGGGCACTTTTAATGGCCGCTTTGTCTGAAAAAGAAAGCGTGTTGGAGGGGGTGCTTTTCAGCGATGATTCCAGACACTTTCTTTCTTCCTTAAAGAATCTTGGATTTGAGATTGACATAGATGAAAAGAATCGGGTGGTGAAGCTGAAAGGAACAGGTGGCAGGCTGCCACAAAGGACTGGTGCGATTGATGTTGGAAGCGCTGGAACAGCAGCAAGATTTCTTACGGCAATGCTGGCATTGTCAGATGGATGCTATACCATCAATTGTTCAGAGCAAATGGAAAAGAGACCAATGAAACCGTTATTTGATGTACTGGAAGGAATGGGAGCAAAGTTTACCTATCTGAAAAATGAAGGGTATTTGCCTGTAGAGGTACAGGGAAACCGGTATCAGGAAAATGGCGTAGAAAATGATAAAACAGAAAAAATAAGAAAAATCCGAATTGACATGGATATCAGTAAAAGCACACAATTCTTAAGTGCAATGCTGATGGTGGCACCGGTGATGGAATATGATCTGGATATTGTCATTACCAGTGAAAAGAAGACAGGGGCTTACATAGAGATCACCACTGGAATGCTGAAGGAGTTCGCAGTAGAGATTGAGTTTGATGGAAATGAATATCATATAAAGGGAAATCAGAAAGTAAATATTGGAAGTTATTGTATTGAACCAGATGTTTCGGCAGCGTGCTATTTCTTTGCGGCAGCAGCAATCACCGGTGGAAGTGTGACAGTCAGAAATATTTCATATCGGTCAATGCAGGGAGATATGAAATTTTTGGAAGTTCTTACGAAAATAGGCTGTGAGGTCAGAGAAAAGGAAACAGGAATGTATGTAAAAGGACCTGACAATGGAGTATACCCTGGTATTGATGTCAACATGAACAATTTTTCGGACCAGGCACTAACACTTGCAGCAGTGGCAGCGTATGCAACAACACCAACCGTCATCAGAAATGTGGGACATATCAGGGGACAGGAATGTGACCGGATGGCTGCGATTGCAAATAATCTGAACAAATGCAATATTGAGGTAAAGCTGTTGGGGGATGACATAATCATCACACCGGGAGTAGTACATGGTGCTATGATTGAGACATATGAGGACCACAGAGTTGCCATGGCATTCAATCTTTTGTCTCTCAGGACGAGAGGAGTCATCATTGACAATCCTATGTGCTGTAAAAAAACATTTGAAAATTATTATGAAGTGTTTGAGAGTATGTTTTGATCATATAAACGATAGAATGTAAAATGGAAATAAGTACAACTTGTGAAGTAGTATTACGAATAAAAGTAGGAGAAAATGTATGGGAAAAGTATTAGATTATCTGAAAAAAGACAGAGGTGGAACAAATTTTAATAAGATTTTTTCTAAAATTCCAGAGAGTTTTTATGAAACAGCAGGATTTGTGATTGTTCTTTTGATGATGGGAAGCCTTGTGCTTGAAGAACTGTTAAATGTATTTTTTAGAAAAGAGTTATACATACGATTGTTTTATGTTCTTGGAACAATAGGAATACTGTTTTCAATCCTATATATCATTTCAAGATTGATCCGACAACAAAAAAAGATTGAACAAAGTGAGTATGAAAACAAGAAAAAGGTGAAAAAGTCTGTTGATCAAAAAACTGGTAAAGTAAAGGTGATTCATGAGAAAACCAATACCGAAGTCCCTAAGATGAAAGATCTGTTTCGAGGTCATATCTGGGATTTTGCACTGGCAGCCATGCTTTTGTGGAGCTGTATTTCAGCGTTTCTTTCAGAAAACAGAAGTTACGCTTTGACAGGAGCGCCTTTTCGGCATGATGGACTGGATGCTTATTTTATCTATGCAGGAATGTATGTGTGTGCGAAAGCTGTCAAAAGCGAAAAAAAGCAGATTTGGATGATGCGGGGAATGATGATCGCCATCTCTCTTTTGTCATTGCTGACTGTTTTGCAGGTCAATGATTCATGGGTGCAGAATTGGGGAAAAATCGGAGACAATATTACCGGTTTTGAGGTGTATGCCGCTGCAATTTATCTGAATACAAATCATTTTGCATATGTACTCACAATTGGACTGATGGCAATGGCAGGTCTTGTGATCATAGAAAAAAAACTAGCTGCAAAGATAGCTGCATTACTTTTATTTGCATTGAATTTATGGGCATTGATCATCAATGACACATTTGGTTCCTATATCGGGGTACTCTTTGGCATTGTATTCCTGGCAGTGATCACTCTGGTCAAAGATCAAAAACGTTATAAAGAAGTGATTGGCATCATAGCAGTATTTCTGATTGTGAGTATGATAATGAATTCAGGTGACAAACTGTTGTCAAAGAATTTTGATATGGCTTATCAGGATTCAAAGACAATGGATACTAATGATTTTGGCGGCTCCGGAAGAATAGGTTTATGGAAGGAAACACTCAAATGCATTAAAGAGAAACCTGTTTTTGGATTTGGTCCTGAAGGCTTGTATGATCGGTTGTATGAAGCCGGACTTCAAAATGACAGACCACACAATGAATATCTTCAACATGCGGCATTTCTAGGAATACCGGGATTATTGTTTTATCTTACGGCATTGATTACCTTACTGGTATACTGCTTGAAAAACCTTAAGAAAATTCCTATGGTGTTCATAACCTTGGGGGGAATTGTGTTTGGATATTGTGTTTCAGCCTTTTTTGGAAACACGCTCTATTATACGACTCCTTATTACTTTATGTTTTTGGGATTGCTGGCATCATGTAATGAAGGAAAACAAAAAGAAAATAGCCATGAATAGGAACTGTCAAATGCAAAATTGTATGAATTATTTGTCTTTTTCTTGACAATGACTAATGATATGTTAAAATAAACCACAGTATTGGAATTGAATAGAAAATTTTGCGAAAGGAAAGAATATAACAATGGAAAACGGCATGAATAAGGTATATGCGCCAAAACGCATTGAAAAAAAATGGCAGGAGATTTGGGATAATGAAAAGGCTTTTGCAGCATCAAATGATTACAGCAAACCAAAGTATTATGCGCTGGTAGAGTTTCCTTATCCTTCAGGTCAGGGACTTCATGTAGGGCACCCAAGACCATATACGGCACTTGATATTGTATCGCGAAAGAGAAGAATGCAGGGATATAATGTATTATATCCTATGGGTTGGGATGCATTCGGACTTCCGACAGAAAACTATGCAATTAAGAATAAAATTCATCCAAAGATTGTAACGAAGAATAATGTTGCGAGATTCAAAGAGCAGTTACATTCACTTGGATTTTCTTTTGATTGGGATAGGGAGATTAACACCACTGATCCGAATTATTATAAATGGACACAGTGGATTTTCCTCAAACTGTTTAAGGCAGGGCTTGCTTACAAAAAGGAGATGCCGATTAACTGGTGTACTTCTTGTAAGGTTGGTCTCGCCAATGAAGAAGTTGTCAATGGTGTATGTGAGAGATGTGGAAGTGAGGTAGTCCGTAAAGTTAAGAGTGAGTGGATGCTCAAAATTACTGATTACGCTGACAAATTACTGGAAGGACTTGATACAGTCGATTATATCGAGAGAGTCAAGGTTTCACAGAAAAATTGGATCGGACGTTCAGAAGGCGCAGAGGTAGATTTTAAACTGAAAGATAAGGAAGATAAGTTAAGAGTTTATACAACACGTCCGGACACATTATTCGGAGCAACTTATATGGTAGTTTCTCCGGAACATCCATATATTGATCAATATAAAGATGAAATTACGAATTGGGATGAGATCGTCGCTTACAGAGAGCAGGCAGCAAAGAAGTCTGATTTTGAGAGAACAGAGCTTGCAAAAGAAAAGACAGGTGTTCTTTTAGGTGGTATCACAGCAATTAATCCGGTGAATGGAAAGGAAATTCCTATCTGGATTTCTGATTATGTACTGATGACATATGGAACAGGTGCCATTATGGCGGTTCCGGCACATGATGACAGAGACTGGGAATTTGCAAAGAAATTCAATCTTCCACTGATACAGGTGGTAGAAGGAAAGAATGGTCCGGTGGAGATCAATGAGGCTGCATTCACAGATGTTGCCACAGGAAAGATGATTCATTCAGACTTCCTTAATGGTCTTGAAGTGACAGAGGCAAAAGAAAAGATGAAAGATTTCCTGGAAGAAAAGGGAATCGGTACAAGAAAAGTAAATTATAAATTAAGAGACTGGGTATTCTCAAGACAGCGTTACTGGGGTGAGCCTATTCCGATTGTAGAGTGTGAAAAATGTGGTTTTGTTCCGATTGATGAGAGTGAGCTTCCGCTTGAATTACCGGAGGTAGAAAGTTATATGCCGACAGATAACGGAGAATCTCCATTAGCGGCTATGACAGACTGGGTAAATGTGAAGTGTCCTTGTTGTGGCGGACCTGCAAAGCGTGAGACAGATACAATGCCACAGTGGGCAGGTTCTTCGTGGTATTTCTTAAGATACACAGATCCGACAAATGAAGAGGCGCTTGCAAGCAAAGAGGCACTGAACTACTGGCTTCCTGTTGACTGGTATAATGGAGGAATGGAACATACAACACTCCACTTATTATACTCTCGTTTCTGGCACAGATTTTTATATGATGAGAACGTGGTGCCAACAAAAGAGCCATACCAGAAGAGAACTTCTCATGGTATGATCCTTGGTGAAAATGGGGAGAAGATGTCAAAATCAAGAGGAAACGTTGTGAATCCTGATGACATTGTGAATGAATTTGGAGCAGATACACTTAGGACTTATGAAATGTTTATTGGTGCATTTGATTTAAGTGCATCATGGTCAGAGCAGGGCGTTAAGGGATGCCGTCGTTTCCTTGAAAGAGTATGGAAACTGAAAGAACTTGTGACAGATGAGACGGATTACTCGAAAGAGATGGAGACAAAGATGCATCAGACAATCAAAAAGGTGACAAACGATTTTGAAAGTCTGAAGTTCAATACGGCGATTGCGGCTATGATGGCACTCATCAACGACTTCTATAAGAATAATTCACTGACAAAGGGTGAGTTTAAGACACTTATTACACTGTTAAATCCGGTTGCCCCTCATATTACAGAAGAATTATGGGAGAATATGGGATTTGAAGGAAGATTATACCAGACACAGTGGCCGGTCTATGATGAGGCAAAGACAGTAGAAAACACGATTGAAATTGCGGTACAGATTAATGGTAAGACAAAAGCAACGATTTTGGTTGCAAAAGAGGAAGAAAAAGACAGTGCCATTGCAAAGGCAAAGGAAGCAATTCAGGATAAGCTGACAGGAAATGTGGTAAAAGAGATTTATGTTCCTGGAAGAATTGTCAATATCGTGATGAAATAGGGAATCGGTAGAAAATCATTTATAGTTAGTTGGAGATTATCAGATAGGTTATCAAACTTATCTGATAATTTTCTAACGGAAAGTTTCAGGTGAAAAAATTGGAAACAAAGAATAGTAAATATCTTGATTTGATAACGTATGTGGTATGTTTTGCATTGGTGATCGCAACACCATATCTTGCAGGACCGACAGCACCCCTTTTTGACTGGGTAGGTTATGGCGCTATGAGGAATTTCTTTTATGAGCTGTTTACCGGTATCTACTGGGTGATCGAAATCATCCTCATGGCAGTTTTTTATAAAAAGAAATTGAAAAAGACGATTTTGTCAAATCCGGAAACAAAGGGACAGGAACTTCCCTATAAGAGGATTGCCGTCATCTCAGTAGTAGTAGCGGTGTGTATCTTGGTAATCAGTGCGCAGATCCGTTTTAACGTGAAACCATTTTATGATCTGGGAGAGAAGTTCAACGGATATGAGCTGATGAACCATATTGGAATATTTATCAGAAATATTGTGAAATGTGTATGGATTGTGATCATGGCCAAAGCAATACAGAGTTTCTTTGAACAGATTGGCTCCGGAAAAATAAATCAATTACCATATGCCGGTTTTGTTCTGATGATGACGGTAGGAATCTATGATTTCATTATTGGTGCAAATAGCCTGGCTGTGACATATCTGTTTTTGTATGTGATTTATGGCTGGCTATATCTTCTTACAGACAGGAGTATGATGAAAACATACTTACTTGTAATGTTTATTTTTTTGTTCTAAGTAGAAAGGATATGTAAGATGAAAAAAGTAAAGGAATGGCTGTGGGAGAATAGAATTGTTACCACATACTTTGTGTTTTCAATATTGATAGAGTTGCTTGGAGTATTTTCTGTCGAGGGAAATCCGCTGATTTCCAATCCTCTCATTGGGGTAGGATTATTATTCCTGGTTTGTGGAATTGTCCTGAATATGAAAAGTAATGTAAAAAGATTTGTAGTATGTTCTATATTGCTTGCCATTCAGGCAGTGGCAGACCTTGCTTTTGCCGTATTGTATGATATGACAGGTCAGTATTTCGATTATGGTATGCTCAATTTAAGGAATGATGCGTTTGGTATTTTAGAGAGCATACCAATGAATTTTATCACCTTTTATTCTGCATTATTTTTCTGCGTGTTTTTTATCATATTTGCAAAACGGACGATCAAAAGAGCGAAAACAACACAGTTTGGAATAAAAGCAAGAATTGTGTATATCACAGTGTGTCTGGCAGGATTTGGAATGATGAGTATTGTATTGTACAATAATAATTCGACTCAGGTGGATCGATATGAAAAGATGCTTACCAGCAGACATGGAAGTAACTATTCGACATATGGTATCATCGGAAATACAGTGAATGAATTTGCCAAGGGCCTTATTTTTACGGAGACAGTATTACTTCCGGAAGAACAGATTGATTCATTTATCTATGAAAAAGAATCTGTTCCAACAGAAATGTTTGGAATTTCGAAGGATAATAATGTGGTTTTCGTTCTTGTTGAGTCCTATGAGTGGTTTGGATGTATGTCCGGTGATGAATATCCGAACGGACTTGATCTGACGAAGGAAGAGTGGAGAGAATTGTGTCCAAATTTGTGCCAATTTTATGATGAGAGTGTTGTGATGACCAACTTCCACTCAAAAGAAAAAACAGACATTTCCGAGACACTTAGCATTGTGGGAAGCTATCCTTCTGACAAATATGTCAATTATGATTATCCTAATAATACTGTGCCATATACAGTTCCTAATATTTTAAGACAGAAATATGGAGATGAGATTAGCATCAATTCCTTCCATAATGGATTTAAAACATTTTATAACAGGGAACTGACACATCATAGTTTTGGATTTGAACAGTTAAGGGATATGTATGACATGGCAGATCTTTCTGATGAACTTGTGAAGTCAGGAAAAGTATCAGAACCGACAATGATCAATTATATGCCTCAGGGAGAACGAAACCTCGACTCTGAAATGATAGAGACTTGCAAAGATCTCATGTTTCCGGAAAATCAGAGGTTCTACACATATATCACAACCATTACAATGCATGGTATTTATTATGAAAGAGATAATTTAAAAGAACATAGAGAGAAACTTCGAGAGATTTATACACCTCATGCTTCTGATCAAAAGATGGAAGAAGTTGTGATGAATTATGTATCAACAGTGATGGAATTCGATCGGGCGCTTGGTGTCATGATGGATGATTTGGAGAAAAAAGGTCTTCTTGACCATACAACGATCGTGCTGTTTGGTGATCATAATGCCTATTATCAGCAAATGAGTAATTATGTGAAAGATATAGAAGATTATGATACAGACAGATATTATCCGGATTTGTATAAAGTACCGCTTATGATTTATGATAAGAAAATCGGACATAAAGAAATCGATAAGTTTACCTGTACATCGGATATGGTACCGACAATCCTTGATCTGCTTGGAATCCATACTTACAGCAATTTATACTATGGACACAGTGTTTTTAGTGATGAGGAAACACCGTTGTATTCAAGGGCCTACGGGATCTTTGTAGGAGAGGGGATCGTTGGAAAAAGTATGAATAATATTTTGTATAGAAATAACAGGGTAAGTGATGCTTATTTTGAAAAATTTAAGGAAAATGCGGGAATGCTGGTAGAAAGAATCAAATATTGTGACCAGATTTTCCGTCAGAATTATTTTGCTGACAAAGAACATTATGACCGTTTTATCAATAAAATGAATGAGATTAATTGAAGATGCTTGAAAATTATGTAGTAATCGATTTGGAAATGACAGGACTTTCACCGTCCCGGGATAAAATTATAGAAATCGGTGCCGTAAAGGTATGTGGTGGAAAGATACAATATGAATATCAGACATTAGTGAATCCGAATATCGTAATTCCCCAAAAGATTGTTAAGATGACAGGGATTACCACAGAAATGGTGAAGAACAGCCCTTATATCAATCAGATTCTTAAAAGTTTTTTTGACTTTATAGGCGAAGATGTTATAATAGGACACAATCTGATGTTTGATTTTTCTTTTCTGATGCAGGCAAAATATCATATGGAAACCGAAGAAAAAATCACACTTTGCGGGCAGTCAAAAAAATGGTATGGGATGGATACACTGAAAATGGCAAGGAGGTTTCTTGACAAAAAGTTATCAAAGAGATTAGAAGATTTGTGTCATTACTATCATATACAGGATAACCATCATCACAGGGCAATCAATGATGCCATTGTAACAAAGTTTCTGTATGAAAAGCTGTGTGAAGAATTTGAAACACCAGAGAGGATGATTGAGCCGGAACTCTACACCTACAGACCAAAGAAAGAACGACTCCCGTCTAAAAGAGAAATCGCACGGGTAGAACGAATTATCGAACGGCTTCAGATTCGTCAGCCGAAAGATATCTACAGAATGAACCAGAGTGATCTGTCAAGGTATGCTGACATGCTGCTATCTCATCGATTTGATGACGAATGAATAAAAAGAGCAAGTGAATAATAAATAGCAAGTGAATAATAAAGTGCAAGAGATGGTTAGCTTTGAATTGTAACAAGAATTGTTATGATTCAAAAAAAGTACACCATTTTTCCACAAAACTATGTTAGAATAAGGTTTAATAACTTGGATTAACAAAGAAATACGAATGGAGGATTACAATGATCAACTTTTCATCAAAAAAGACAAAAGGATTATTTTCAAAGATTATTATCGTACTGATTATTGCTGCAATGCTTATTACTGTTGTGGCGCCATTTTTAAATTAGAAAAGTATTTTGCAAATGCCGAATAGTATTATTAAATCAGGAGGTGCATGACAATGGAGAAAGATTATCAAAATGCGTCAGACAGAAAGACATTTCGGATGATGGCCCTACTTGCAGGAATATGTATATTTTCCATGATATCATTTGGAGTCAAAGTACATGCGGATGAAAAAATCTTAGATGGTATAACGATTGGAAACATCGATCTTGGCGGAATGACAAAAGAGCAAGCGGAGGAAGCGGTCAATGATTATGTTTCGGAATCTACGACATCAACCATTGAACTGGATGTTGATGGTCATAAGGTGGAGATCACAGCTGGAGAACTTGGATATTACTGGAAGAACACAGAAATTATTGACAAGGCTTTGAATCACTGTAAGGAAGGTAATGTGATTGCCAGATATAAAGAGTCAAAGGATATCACAAGACAGGGAATACAATATGATATTGTGATGGATGTAAATGATGAGATCATGAAAGAGGGAATTGATGATAAATGCGGTGAATATAATGTGCCGCATGTCAATGCTTCTTTGACGAAGACCGGTTCAGGTTTCTCGATTTCAAAAGAATCAAGTGGCCGTATGATTGACATGGAAACAAGTATGAAAGAGATTCACGATTTTCTTCTTGACAAATGGAAGGGAGAAAAAGCAAGTATTGTACTCACTATTGTTGATGATGAACCAACAGCAACGGTTGCAGATTGCGAGAGAGTAAAGGATTTACTTGGTACGTATTCGACAACATTTTCTACTTCCGGCGGCAATTATGACAGAAATAAAAATATCGAGAATGGAATCAGATTATTAAATGGAGTAACCCTTTGTCAGGGTGAAACCTATTCTGTCAATTCATTTTTGGAACCGTGGACAGAAGAAAACGGATGGCATCCGGGTGGAACTTATGTGAATGGAAAGGTGGAAGATAGTCTTGGAGGAGGAATCTGCCAGGTCTCAACAACGCTTTATAATGCAGTATTAGAAGCTGAATTAGAGATTGTACAGAGATCAAACCATTCTATGAGTGTAGGATATGTGCCGTTATCAATGGATGCAGCACTTGCCGGAACCTGGAAAGATTTAAAATTTAAGAATAATACCGATACACCGATTTATGTTGAGGGGATCTATACAGCAGGAAAAATTACATTTAATATTTATGGTGAGGAGACAAGGCCTGATAACAGAACGGTTGAGTATGTAAGTGAAACAATCAGTACAATACCGCCGAGTGAGGTAATTACCGAAGACGATACAAAGCCGGAAGATTACAGGGCAGTTACGCAGACAGGTCATACCGGATATAAGGCGAGACTTTGGAAGAAGGTATATATCAATGGTTCGCTTGAAAGTGAAGAAGTTGTCAATACCAGTACGTATGCTTCATCGCCTACGTACATTACAGTTGGCAAGGCAAAGGCAGCAGAAGAGACCCCTTCCTCTACGGATGTTCCGGCAGCAGCAGAACCGAGTACACAACAAGATACCAGTAACCAGAGTACACAAAAACCGGAAGAAAAAACAACAAAGCAGGAAGAAAAACCGGCAGAGACTACAGTCAGCCAGCAGGAAGAAGAGACGGAAACAAAAGAGTCTGAGACGGAAGAACAGCCACAAGAGCCTGCTGAGCCATCAGGAGAATAAAGAAAATTATGCGAACAGGAAAGATTTCAGAAAATATTTTGAGCAGATCTGTGATCAAACCTATTAAACATAAGAATAGAGAGTTCATCATAACTGGTGCGTCACTTGGAAGTGATGCATCAGTTACTGCATGTAAGGAAGTGATTTCACAGGCGAGTGCAGGATTGATGTTTGGCAATGATGTTTCTTGGTTTGACAGCGAAATGTTTCAGTTTGATATCAAGAGAGCATTTTATAATGCGATGAATAATGTGGCGGCAGAATGTGGAAATCCATATGCGATTACGGTTAATTTGGTTCTGCCAAAGAAAACACAGGAACAGGATATCAAAAACTTAATGAGGTACCTGTCAGGATTGTGTCAGTCAGAAGGAATAGAGATCGCAGGCGGAGATACAGAAGTGACAAATAATGTGCTGGCTCCGATTGTGAATATCACAGCCATAGGTACCTATCTGCCGGATGAATTTGGAAATGGGAAGAAAATGGCACAGGAAGATATGGATATCGTGATGGCAGGAGAAATTGCACTCAGTGGAACAGCAGCACTTGTGCTGTTAAAATACGATGAACTTCGAAAAAGGTTTTCGGAGGGTTATCTTAACCTGGCATTACAGACTGTAGAAAGTATGAGCAGTGTAAGGGCATCGATTCTCGCGTGTGAATATGGCGTAAGGATCATGCATGATTTGAGCCGTGGAGGCATATACGGTGGATTGTGGGAATTATCAGAAAAGACAGGACTTGGTGTGATTGCAGAGCTTGACAGGATTTTAGTCAGACAGGAAACAATAGAAATGTGTGAGAACTATGGGTTAAACCCATATAAGATGCTCTCAAACGGTGCGGTCCTCATGGTGACGAAAGACGGAGAAGGACTGAAAGAATACTTAAACGAAAATCATGTAAAATCTCATATCATAGGAAAACTCAAGAATAACAATGACAAAGCGTTAATAAAAAATGATGAAAAAAGATATATTGAGGCCCCAAGAGGAGATGAGATTTATCGTGTGTGTTAACGTTTATCATATCAAACTATTGTAAAATGGCATAATTTGTGTTTTAATAGACAGTATAAAAATCAAGTGAAGGAGAATCGGCATGAGAGAAAAGATATTGGAATCAATTGAGAAAAATGCCCGCATAGACTTAAAAGATTTAGCAGTAATGCTTGGTGTCAGCGAGGCGGAAGTGGCGAATGAGATAGCCGATATGGAAAAAGAAAAGATTATATGTGGTTATCACACCCTGATTAATTGGGATGGCACAAATGAGGATAAAGTGACAGCGCTAATAGAAGTGCAGGTTACACCGCAAAGAGGTCTCGGTTTTGATAAAATTGCGGAGAGGATGTACAACTACAGTGAGGTTCGAGCGGTATATCTCATGTCCGGAGGATTTGATTTTACTGTCATATTAGAGGGAAAATCAATGAAAGAAGTTGCGCAGTTTGTCACTGAGCGACTGGCACCATTAGAAGCAATCAGAGGAACAGCTACCCATTTTATTTTAAAGAAATACAAAGATCATGGTACTGTACTCGTTAAAAATAGTCAAGATGAAAGGATGTTGGTGACACCTTGAGAAATCCATTGTCAAATGTGGTTGTAGATATACAGCCTTCAGGAATAAGAAAATTTTTTGATATCGTAAGTGAGATGAAAGATGCAATCTCTCTTGGCGTAGGCGAGCCGGATTTTGATACGCCGTGGCATATTAGAGAAGAGGGAATTTATGCACTTGAAAAGGGAAGAACATTTTATACTTCCAATGCAGGATTAAAAGAATTAAAGATAGAAATATGTCGTTATTTAGATCGAAGACTGGGACTTCAATATGATTATAACAATGAAGTGATTGTTACCGTAGGAGGAAGTGAGGCGATTGACATCGCCATCAGAGCCATGGTTGATCCGGGAGACGAGGTATTAGTGCCACAGCCTAGTTACGTTTCCTATGTTCCATGTGTGACGCTGGCCTATGGAAAACCGGTTGTGATTGAACTTCAGGAAAAGAACCAGTTTCGATTGACGAAGGAAGAACTTCTTTCAAAAATCACAGACAAGACAAAGATCTTAATCCTTCCATTTCCAAACAATCCGACAGGAGCGATTATGGAAAGAAAAGACTTGGAAGATATTGCACAGGTATGCATAGAGAAAGATATCTTTGTTATTTCAGATGAAATCTATTCAGAACTCACTTATAATGGTGAAGACCATGTTTCCATCGCATGTATACCGGGAATGAAAGAACGAACAATCGTAATCAACGGTTTTTCAAAGGCATTTGCCATGACAGGCTGGAGACTTGGTTATGCGGCAGGACCGCAGGAAATCTTAAAACAGATGATAAAGATTCATCAGTTTGCCATCATGTGCGCCCCGACAAACAGTCAGTATGCCGCTGTGGAAGCATTGAAAAACGGCGATAAAGATGTGGACAGAATGCGTGAATCCTATAATCAGCGAAGAAGATTTCTTCTCAATGCATTTAAAGAAATGAATCTCGATTGTTTTGAACCATTCGGTGCATTTTATGCATTTCCGAGCATTAAGAGATTTAACATGACATCAGATGAGTTTGCCAACAGGCTTTTGCAGGAAGAAAAAGTGGCTGTCGTTCCGGGAACTGCCTTCGGTGATTGTGGTGAGGGATTCTTAAGAATTTCTTATGCCTATTCATTAGAACAGTTAAAAGAGGCATTCGGAAGAATTAGCAACTTTGTTGCAAGACTTGATGCAAAAAATTCTGAGAATCAATAGCTATTTTGGAAGGATAGGTCATGTTTAATATTGTTTTATTTGAACCTGAGATTCCGCAGAATACAGGAAACATTGGAAGAACATGTGTGGCAACCGGAACAAAACTTCATCTGATCGGTCCCATGGGATTTCGGATTGATGAAAAGTCAGTGAAGCGGGCCGGCATGGATTACTGGAAAGATTTGGATGTGACAGAGTATGATGGTTATGAGGATTTCCTGAAAAGAAATCCGAATGCAAAGATTTATTTTGCTACCACAAAGGCAAAACATATTTACTCAGATGTTTCATTTGAAGATGACTGTTATATTATGTTTGGAAAAGAGAGTGCAGGAATCCCGGAGGAAATACTTGTGGAAAATCCTGATACATGTATGAGAATACCGATGAACGAAAATATTCGTTCCCTGAATTTGTCAAATTCTGTTGCAATTGTTTTGTATGAGGCATTGAGACAACATCATTTTGCAGGGATGCAGACGGAAGGAGAACTTCACAGACTGCATTGGTAAAAGAGGTCAATCTGATCTGATATCAATAAAAAATCCCCTATCATTTTCTGATTGAAAATGATAGGGGATTTTCCAATGCCTAAGAAAATTTAATCATTTAATCTAGGAAGGTGAGAGCTTTGATTTCTTTAAGGTAAATGTAAACTCTGTTCCCACGCCTTCCGTGCTGATTACATTGATATATTCATCATGAGCAGCGATAATTTCACGGACAATGGATAACCCGAGTCCGGTTCCTGTCTTATCTTTTCCTCTGGATAAATCTGTTTTGTAAAATCTGTCCCAGATTTTATTCAGACTGTCTTTTGGAATGCCGATTCCGGAGTCTTTAATGGAAATAAAGATTTTATCATTTTTATCAGTGATATTGATGGAAATGACGGAATCGTTCTGACTGAATTTAATCGCATTATCCAAAAGATTATAGATGACCTGTTCAATTTTTGACTTATCTGCAAGGACTATATAATCTTTGGACTCCAAAGTTAAATCGATGGTAATGTGTTTTTTTTCACATTTTCCGCCAAATGTTGCAATAATAGGTTTGATCAGCGAATATAGATAGAAGTCTTCTAAGTTGAGCTTTGAAGTTTTTCTGTCCCATTTATTCAGACTGATCAGATTCTGTGTCAGTTTTGTCAGTCTTTCTGTTTCAAATAGCACAATGTCCAAATATTTTGGCTGCATCTCATAAGGGATGGTTCCGTCTTTCATTGCCTCTATATAGCCTTTAATTGAGGTAAGAGGTGAACGAAAGTCATGGGAAACATTGCTGACAAATTTTTTCTGGTCTTCTTCCATATCATTGAGTTTGGATGCCATATAATTCAGTGAGACACCAAGTCGCCCGATTTCATCTTCAGAGGTAAATTTCGACAGACCTGCATAGGTAAAGTTTCCATTCGCATACTCGTGGGCAGCCGTACTGATCTTTTTGATTGGAAGATATACAACAAAGTTGAAAATCAACAATATAATCAGAGAGAACAGCAACATAACAATCAGTGTGATATAAATAATATGTAATTGATGGTTATATTCCGGATACAAATCTCTTTCATAAACATGAAGAATAATATAGCCATCTGTTTTGAATTCCCCAACGACAGGAACAACTACGGAAATAACATCTTCGTTGAATTCTCCAAAAAAATTACCGGTTTTATAGTATTTATTGCCGAAAGCAGTAATATCAAAGTTGGCGATTTTCTGGTTTGTGGCAGGATTATCGGAATCATATACTACCGTGTTATCTGTATTGATCATTCTGATTCTGCTTTCTGACATGGTTGCTACAATGGAAAGCTGGCTGCGAACCCCATCATCTGTTGTGATTCTGGAAAAATCATTACGCAGACACTGGTTTAATATGATATTTCCGTCATCATACAGAGTCTTAATGGTAGAATCTTTCAATTCTTCCATAATATGATTGGCGGACCAGACATTAATGAACAATATACACAGCAGACCGAAAAGGATATATCCTAATATAAATTTTGTATATATGGTACGTTTCATTGCTTGTCACCTTTGTTTCGTGTTGTGATTATCCTTTCGTTTCAAATTTGTAACCAATTCCCCAGACGGTAGATAATGCCCATGCGTCATTGTCACTAATTTTTTCACGGATCCTTTTGATATGAACATCAACGGTTCTGGTATCTCCGACATACTCATATCCCCAAAGTCTGTCTAATAACTGCTCACGGGTAAATACCTGATTTGGAGAAGAAGCGAGAAAGTAGAGTAATTCAAGTTCTTTCGGTGGCATATCAATATTCTTTCCCTTGTAGGTAACAGAATAATTGGTAAGATTAATCAGTAAATCAGGATATTCCACATATTCAGACTGAGGCGCAATACCGGCAGGAGTGATACCGGAAGCATCGGCAGCTGCCGGTGCGGCAGATTTGTACCTGCGAAGTACCGCCTTTACTCTTGCCACCAGTTCTTTGCTGTCAAAAGGCTTAATGATGTAGTCGTCTGCTCCGAGTTCGAGTCCTAATACTTTATCAAAAATTTCTCCCTTTGCTGAAAGCATGATAATAGGAACCGTGGATAGTTTTCTTATTTCACGGCAGACTTCATATCCATCAATACCTGGAAGCATAAGGTCGAGAAGGATTAAGTCAGGTGAAAAAGATTTAAACTTTTCGATTGCCGCTTCACCATCTTCCACAATCAGAGTCTCAAAACATTCTTTTGTAAGATACAATGAAATTAACTCTGCAATGTTTAAGTCGTCATCAACGATGAGTATTTTTTGTTTAATTGCCATATGGATCAACCTCTTTTCTGTTTTGTTTTCAAAGTTATTTTATTTAAATTTAGCGATTGTTACGCCGGCATCGCCTTCGCCGTATTCAGCGAGATGGTACTCGGCGATATATTTACATTTCTTCAAATGGTTTTGAACAGCATTTCTAAGTGCCCCGGTACCTTTTCCATGTACAATTCTTACACTCGCAAGATGGGAAATATAGGCATCATCAAGGTATTTATCAAGTGCCATTAATGCTTCATCTACTGTCATTCCAAGAAGCTTGATTTCCGGTGAGATTGAAGCGGATTTTGACATTTTTATTTTTGAGGCACCGGAAGACTTTGCATTTCTTAAAGATGGTGAAATAGAAGAACTATGATCTTCTAATAGGATCAAATCCGAAATATTTACATTTGAACTAAGGATTCCCATTTGCACCATTAAATCTCCTTTGGCATTTGGCAGCGTATGAACAGTACCTTCCACGTTCATGCTAAGAACTTTAACACGGTCGCCGATGTGAAAATCTTTGGCACTGTAGCTTTTGTGCGCAACATGTTTTGGCTTTATGGCAAGCCGGTCGGTAGTGGCATTTAACTTTTCACGTGCATTTTTGCGGCTGTTCTCCAGCTGCTTATTATCACCTGCAGTGGCTGCTTTATTAATATCACGAATGGTTTTGTCAGCAAATTCCTTTGCTTCCCGGAGAATCTTTGCTGCTTCTTCATTTGCCGACCTTAGGATATTTTCGCGTTGATCATCGATACTCTCCTGTTTTTTCTCAAGCTTTTCTTTTAATTGTTTTATTTCATTTTTGTATTGTTCAATTTCAAGACGTTCGTTTTCAATTACTACTTTGCTGTTTTCTAAATCAGTGATGATATCTTCAAACGAAACGTTATCCTCATCAAGATGTTTTTTTGCTTCTTCAATCATATAGTCAGGGAGTCCAAGCTTCGAAGAAATGGCAAATGCATTACTTTTTCCCGGAACACCAATTAACATACGGTAAGTCGGTTTCAATGTTTCAAGGCTGAATTCACAACTTGCATTTTCAACCTGTGGTGTGGAAAGGGCAAACACTTTTAATTCGCTGTAGTGAGTAGTAGCCATTGTGAGTATCTTACTATTGTGCAAGAATGTCAGTATGGATGTTGCAAGCGCAGCGCCCTCCACAGGATCTGTACCGGAGCAAAGTTCATCAAAAAGAACCAGAGAATCACTGTCAGCATTGTCAAGAATCTCAACAATATGAGTCATATGAGATGAGAAAGTACTCAAATTCTGTTCGATACTCTGTTCATCTCCGATGTCAGCGTATATTTCATGAAAAACTGACAAAACAGAGCCGGAATCTGCGGGAATATGGAGTCCTGACTGCCCCATGAGACTGAGAAGCCCCACTGTTTTTAATGAAACTGTTTTACCACCGGTGTTTGGTCCCGTTACGATTAGTAAATCAAAATCCTTTCCAAGGGAAATGTTGATTGGAACAACACGATCAGCAGGAATAAGAGGATGTCTTCCCTGTTTGATATTAATATACTTTTCATTCGAAAATTCAGGCTCAACGCCCTTCATGGATTTTGAAAACATTGCTCTTGCAAAAATGGCATCCAATGCAGTAAGCATACGGTAATCAGTTTCGATTTCTGACAGATGTTCGGCACAGGCAGCAGACAGATTTGCCAGAATGACCTCGATTTCTTCAGTTTCTTTTATGGCAAGTTCTCTTAACTCGTTATTCAGTTTGACCACAGCCATAGGTTCAATAAAGACGGTAGAACCGGTTTGGGACTGGTCATGCACCATACCCGCTACCTGGTTTTTATACTCCTGTTTGACAGGAATACAATATCTTCCATTTCTCATGGTAATAACATTATCCTGAAGAAATGTTTTGGATGACTGTGAATTGACAATATGATTCAACTGCGTATGAATTTGTTCCCCGGCAAGTTTGATACGTCTTCGTATATTTTTAAGTGCAGGGCTGGCGTCATCACTGATTTCTTCTTCGGAAATAATACATCTTGTAATATCGTTATTGAGTGGTGTAAGAGGCTGCAGCGCTTCAAACATATAATCAATCGAGTCGTTTGTATCAATTTCTTCATGTCTTGAAAAGGATTTGGCACGGGCAGCAACTTTTAATACGCTGCTGATCTTTAACAATTCCTTTATGCTAAGACTACTTCCTATTTCAAGTCTTTTTACCGACTCTAAAATATCACGGGTTCCTGAAAACGAGAGACTTCCGAGCCGGAGAATTCTAGTGAGTGCGTCACTGGTCTGTGTCTGCAAAACACGTATCTGGGAAAAATCTGAAATAGGAACAAGTTCGTGGCAGAGTCTTTCACCACCCGGACAAGTTGCAAATTCAGATAATTGACTGATGATTTTATCATATTCAAGTGTGTGTAAAACTTTTTTATTCATAAAAACCTCTCAATGAAAAACAATTGTTATTGACATCTAAAAACAAATTTATTCAATTTTAGAATAATTTTATTCAATCTTAAAAATGGTAAACTTACCTACTATTTTACTCTAAAATAATTAATATGGCAATCTGTAATTAAAGGTGGTGGGAAAGTAATTAGTAACATAATATAAAGTGTAACAGATTGGTCATAGATTGTTCATAATATTGTTGTAGAATTAAAAATTATGATATACACACAGATGTTTTGAATAATGTTAGGTGTCAATGTTGCATTTTCCAAAATGGAGGATATGGTGGAAAAAAAAGGTAATAATAATCAGAATGATACACATGAATTTCGATTTTTAAATGAGCATGTTGTCAAAAGTATACGAAAGGATTTTATCAAAGGAATCAGGCTTGTGTTGATCATAGTCGGGCTTGCAGGGATAGCAGTGTGGCTGTTATTTTGGCGTTTAAAACCAGACTTGAGGGACGAGCTGAACAAGTCGTTGAAAGGAACTGTTGATACAGAGGCAGCAGATATTTTTGTAACAACCGAGGCCACGGTGAATAATATAGAAGACACGGATGCAGCCGGAGCAGGACCTTATTCAGAAGAACAACTGGATCAAATGGTTGTCCTGGTAGAATATAGCAATGAGAATGATCAAAAAGAGGTTCCGGGTATTGTGATGGGAAAGAATAGAGATGTTTACATTATGCTCTATAATAATGAATTGAAACCGGAACAAGATGTGACAGTACAGATTGGTGGTATGCAAAAAGACGCGAAAGTGAGTAACGTTTCAACGGATTATAAACTGGTAATTGTCAAAATCAAAGAAGAGGATTTTTCACAGAATGAATATGATGATGTAATGGTAGCCACACTGGCACCCGGAAAAGAGTTTGACAATATAGCAGAAGTGATTTTGGTAGGAAATCCTGTGAATAGAAAAAATACTGTTGAGAGAGGAAGACTGACACTGGAACAGAATATCGTCAGTGTATTGGATGCGAAAGTCAGAATTGTTGGAACGGATCTCAATGCACACACAAATGAAAGAGGATTTGTGTTTAATAAAGACGGATTCCTGCTTGGTATTTCTACATCAGACGAGCTCAGTGAAAAGGTATCTATTATTGATATTACAGATTTGAAAACGTATATTAACCGGCTTCTAAATGACAAAAAGATTAAATATATTGGGATATACGGAAAAGAAGTAACGGATGAGGTGGTTGAAACAATTGATGCAGATATGCCATATGGAATCTATATCTATAATACAAAAGAAGATTCCCCTGCGTATAAGGCAGGCATAATGAATGGTGATGTGCTGGTATCGGTTGCAGGAAAAGAAGTTTATACGTTCACAGAGTATCTGGATGTCTTAAATGTGTGTCAGAGCAGACAGCCGGTAAAATTGGAGGTTATGAGAAAAGGAAGAGATGGATATAAAAAAATCTCATATGAGGTGAGTGTAGGAGAGCTGGATTAGACGGATTGGTCATTGACTTTCGGTTGGTAAGTATGATACATTGGAATAATGATAATAATAGAAAGGATTAAGGCGGGCATGTAGAATACCTGCCTTAAGTTTGGTATAAACATGAAATATATAGAAACCCTCAGGGATGGGGATACAGTAAGAGGAATTTATCTGTGCAAGCAGAGAATGACAGCGATGACAAAAAATGGAAAGCCATATGAAAATGTCATATTGCAGGACAAAACGGGAGTGATCGATGGTAAAATATGGACACCGAATTCTATGGGGATTATGGATTTTGATGCCCTTGATTATATCGATGTAACTGCTGATGTGACAACGTTTAACGGAAGTCTTCAGATGAACATAAAGGGAGTCAGAGTAGCCGAAGAGGGAGAGTATCATCCGGCGGATTACCTTCCAAGCAGTACAAAAGATATCGAAGTAATGTATCAGGAGTTACTTGACAGAATTAAGTCTGTGAAAAATGAAAACTTAAGAAAACTGTTAGAAATGATTTTTATTGAGGATACGAATTTTGTCGACAAATTTAAGAAACATTCCGCAGCAAAAACAATTCATCACAGTTTTATTGGCGGTCTTTTGGAACATACACTTTCTGTGACGAATTTATGTGAGTATTTTTCAAAAGCGTATCCTGTTTTAAATCATGATCTGCTCCTGACGGCTGCGATGCTTCATGACATAGGAAAAGTATATGAATTATCATCTTTTCCGCAGAATGACTACACAGACAGCGGACAGCTTCTTGGACATATTGTGATGGGATATGAGATGGTAGGTCAGAAAATTAAAAAAATTGAGGGATTCCCGGCAAAGACAGCGCGCGAGCTGCTGCACTGTATATTGGCACATCATGGAGAATTGGAGTATGGTTCGCCTAAGAAACCGGCGCTTCCGGAGGCATTTGCACTGAATCTTGCGGATAATGCAGATGCAAAACTGGAGACGTTATCAGAGATTCTGTTAAATACAAAACCGGCTGACGGAAGTGAATGGTATGGATTTAACAGGGCTTTGGATTCTAATTTGAGAAAATCAACCATAGATTAGGGATAGAGAGAAGAGCGGAATGAGAGCCGGAATAGAGAGGATGACCAAAACATGGGATTGGATTGGAATAATACGAAAGATAGTGAGAATGAATTGAAAGATAGCGAGACAGGATTTTCCTATAATAAGAATGAAGTGTATACAGTCAGGATTGAAGATGTAGGCACCGGTGGCGAGGGGATCGCGAAGATTGACGGATATACATTGTTTGTAAAAGATGCCGTCAGAGGGGATTTGTGTGAAGCGAAGATTACGAAGGCACATCCCAAATTTGCCTATACAAAATTGATGAATGTAATAGAGCCATCGCCATACAGGGTGGAGCCTGCCTGTCCGGTTTCAAGAAGATGCGGAGGCTGCAAAGTCATGGCAGCTTCTTACGAAGAACAACTGAGATTCAAACAGAATAAAGTGAAGAATAACATAGAAAAAATCGGTAAGGTAACAGATTATGAGATGAATCCGATCATTGGGATGGATGTACCTTATCATTACAGGAATAAGGCGCAGTTTCCAATCGGATTAGATCGTGAGGGGAATCTGGTGTCAGGATTTTACGCAGGAAGAACCCATGTGATCATTCCGAATGAAAAGTGTTATCTTGGTGTGCCGGAAAACGAGGAAATCCTTGGCATTATCAAAGCGTTTATGACAGAAAAACAGATTCAGCCATATGATGAAGTGACATTTAAGGGACTGATTCGTTATGTGATGATCAGAAAAGCCTTTCGGACAGGGGAAATTATGGTCTGTATCGTGATTAATGGAAACAAAATTCCGGATTGCGATGAGCTTGTGGAACGTTTACAGAAAGTGAATGGGATGACAAGTATTTCTGTAAGTATTAATCTGTGCAATACGAATGTAATCATGGGAAAACTCATAGAGCATGTGTATGGAAAGAAATATATTACGGATTATATTGAAGATTTGAAATT
Source organism: uncultured Lachnospiraceae bacterium (assembly GCA_902773095.1). GTDB lineage: Bacteria > Bacillota > Clostridia > Lachnospirales > Lachnospiraceae > Bovifimicola. The sequence continues at coordinate 25,506 of CACYDA010000047.1, forward strand.
TAATATTTCTCCAAAATCATTTTTTCAGGTCAATCCGCTGCAGACGGAAAAGCTGTATGGAAAGGCTCTTGAATTTGCAGGACTTACAGGAAATGAGACAGTATGGGACTTATACTGTGGGATAGGAAGCATCTCCCTGTTTCTGGCACGTTCTGCAAAGAAAGTGTTTGGGGTGGAGATTATTTCAGATGCGATTCGCGATGCAAGAAATAATGCGAAGATGAATGGAATAGAGAATGTGGAATTTTTTGTTGGAAAAGCAGAAGAAATTTTGCCGCAGTATTATGAAAAGCATGGTGGTTATGCAGATGTCATCGTAGTTGATCCGCCACGCAAGGGGTGCGATACGGCGCTTCTTGACACAATTGTGAAAATGGGACCGGAAAAAATGGTATATGTAAGCTGTGACAGTGCAACGCTTGCAAGAGATATCAAATATATGAGTGAAAATGGATACCGTTTGGAAAAAGTGCAGCCTGTAGACATGTTTCCACACACAGATGCAGTCGAGGCGGTTTGCCTCTTAAGAAAACAAAAACAAGATGATATCATTTTTAATGTGATATAGTTATATAATGCTTGAAATGAAGCATCAAATTGTGATATGGTTATATAATGCTTGAAATGAAGCAACAGACAGTGCTGATTCTGACTGGAACTGCACGTATGATATCACCACAAAAAGCTATGTATTTACCAATAAAAATACATTTGAAGCGAATAAGCCGCTTTCTGGTGGATTTGAGTTGACATGGCAGCTGGAGACCAGAAAGTGTACCGATGGATATGAGATGAAGGAGAATCCGGTTTTTACCCTTGAAGGAGAAAGTATCAAAATGCTCCCAATTGAGTTTTCATGCCATACGGATCGTGACTACTACAGGATATCATTTCAAAAATATTACCTGGAGTATAACGATTCTTTTAATAACGGCATAGACCGGAATAATTACATCACATATGATTATAAGACATATTTCAGTATTTATGAAAAAGCAAGAGGGGGAGAGCTAAATACCTATTTTGTGAAGGTAACGATTAATGATGACAGTGTAACAGAGGAACAGTACTCCAATATTATTTACAGAATGGATGGAAAAAATTATCATTTGACAAAAATAGAAGATCCATATACCGGTGAGCAGGTTTTCGGTTTTTACCGATTCGTTAATTATGAGAGAGAAATGCTTATTACTGACAGCTTTTTGATTGCCTATCCAAAGGAATTAAATAATAAAACTGCCACAGTAGATACCTGCCTGGCAGTGCATTATCTTGATGAAGAGGAAGGAAAGTATATCGATTATACGAAAACGGGCGAGTTATATTCCAATGAAAAACTGACAGGGAAGGCGGTAGCGCCAATCAAATTTTATGATTATGTCTATACGAGTGGTAATTTCTCAACTTCCAAAACAAGTATTTATGAAAGTTATACCAGACTTCCTTCCAACACACCACAGGGGTTGGATCCGGGATATGATAAAAGATATTTGTCGAAAAAAATTTTTAACAATGAAAAAGTGAGATTTACGATAAGTGGAAATTATAAAATGACCGCAGGCGCCGGTGCACCGGAGATTACCTTAAAAAAGGCAGTTGGTGAGTCCGATGGTAAAATTGATCCGTCAGAAGCAGATCTTTCCACTACATTTGATATGGTTCTTGGTGATGACAGATTATATGTACAGAAAAATGATCTGTCGATGCGTCTCGTAGAGACGGATGAATATACAATTACCGGACTGCTCTGCCCGGCAATCAGTTCAAACTATCAATATGACATTTATGTTTCCAATATTGGTTACAATCAAAGTTCTCAAACTGTTGCCAATAACCGTCCCGGGAAAAATGATTACAGATTATATGACAGTGGAAGAACAGGAACAGTAAAGATTGTTGATTTTGCGGATATCACTTCACGGGCGGGATTTGAAGACTATACAGATGGTGTAAAGGCAGTATACCTTGTGGTACATGGAGTGAATAGAAACTTTTCCTACAATTATAATGTAGATATTGCATTTGGGTTTGATGAATATCGTGAATTGAGTCTGGATGAGAGTAATCGAATCGACACAGAGGGGAAAATCGTCAATGTCAGTTATATGAGGGTATTTAAATCGGATAATCCTGCTAAAAATATGTGTAAAAGTTCCACCTCAGGTTATATAGGAAGTGATACTGACAAACTTCTGGATTCTATGGCATATACGGATGATTATGATGCGACAGATTATTCAAATAACGAGTTGTTGTGCCATGCCAATTCGGCTGTTTATCTGCGAGACATGTTAACCTTCCTTAGTTCGGTGACAAGAGTAGACTCAACATTGAGAGCGAAAGAAAACGGGGGAGGGTATAATATTAATATTGAATCCTCGGGATTATTGTATTCGGAAACACAAGGTGCGAATAGTGAATCCATAGATGAGTTATATTGCTTTTCGTTATATGTCAAAATTCCAAATCAGCTTACCATCGATGAACAGTTGAATCAGATTTCATTAGTAAGTTGTAGTGGAAAGGATGCATATGGACAGACAGTACAGAACTCGGAATTTGAAGATCATGTTTCTTACAGGCTGATTTCATTGGATTCAGGAGAGAAAGTAATTGTGGCAGATTTTGATTTTACGGATGCTCCCCTTGATATATCATCATTGACAAGTGTTCAGCTCAAGATCCCTGCTGTGTTTACCTATGCTGCTTTTAA
>CACYDA010000048.1 GCA_902773095.1 uncultured Lachnospiraceae bacterium
AGACGGGCGCTTCTGATTGGTTTGATTGACAGAAAGATCAACAAATATTTTGCAGCATACAATGCGGTTGTGCGAAAGTTAGAAAAGGATAAATATTTTATTGCCATTAAGCAAAAATATGTAGCAGCATTGCAGAGCAATAAATTTTCAATTCTTGATGAGGTCAAAGGTGTCAATATCGGAAATGAGATGGCGGTGACCATCAGTATCGGATTGGGTGTAAACGGAGAGGAGTATACCCAGAACTGTGAATATTCTAGAATTGCCATTGACCTTGCCCTTGGACGCGGAGGCGACCAGGCGGTTGTGAAAGATGGAGAAAAGATTTACTTCTATGGAGGCAAGTCAAAGCAGGTAGAGAAGAATACCAGGGTAAAAGCCCGAGTGAAGGCACATGCTCTTCGTGAACTTTTAGAAACAAAAGAAAAAGTAATTATTATGGGACATAAGATCGGAGATATTGATTCTTTAGGTTCTGCAATCGGTATTTTAAGAGCGGCAAAGACATTGAATAAACAGGCATATATCGTCATCAATGAGATTACTTCCTCGATACGCCCTATGCTTGATTTATTGAATCAGGATGAAGAATATGAAAATGTTTTCATCAACAGTGAAGAAGCGAGGTCAGTTGTGGATGCGGGTACAGCAATTGTTGTAGTGGATGTCAGCAGACCCGGCTATGTAGAGTGTCCGGAGATTTTGCCAAAGAGCAAAGCAGTTGTGGTACTTGACCATCACAGAAGAAGCAGTGATATTATAGAAAATGCATCCCTTTCCTATATTGAACCATATGCATCGTCTGCTTCCGAGATGGTAGCGGAGATTTTACAGTATTTTTATGATGGAATCAAAATCAGGGTGATTGAGGCAGAAGCAATGTATGCCGGAATTATGATTGATACGAATAACTTTAGCAAAAATACAGGTGTGAGAACTTTTGAAGCGGCTGCTTTTTTAAGAAAATGCGGTGTAGATGTAACGCGAATCAGACAGATTTTCAGAGATTCCATGGAAGATTATAAAGCAAAAGCAAAAGCGATATCATCAGCGGAAGTATTTGATGAGAAATATGCCATTGCCGTATGCCCGTCGGAGGGACTTGACAGTCCTACCGTTGTGGGAGCACAGGCGGCAAATGAATTGCTGAACATCAGAGGAATCAAGGCATCTTTTGTTCTCACAGAACATAATAGTAAAATTTATATCAGTGCCCGCTCTACAGGAGATCTGAGTGTGCAGCTGATTATGGAGAAATTAGGCGGTGGTGGTCATCTTGATACCGCAGGAGCACAGCTTGAAAACGTCTCCGTCAGTGAGGCAAAAGAAATCGTTAAGAAAACGGTAGTAACGATGGTTAAGGAAAAGGAAGTATAACTGTTGATAACAATAAAGAGAGGCAGGTTTGGAAAATGGAAGTTATATTATTACAGGATGTAAAATCACTTGGTAAAAAAGGTGAGGTAGTTAATGTAAGCGAAGGATATGCAAGAAATTTCATATTAAAGAAAAAGCTTGGTGTGGAGGCGACATCAGCAAATTTAAATGATTTGAAACTGAAGAATGCCAACAATGAAAAGATTGCAAAAGAAAAATTAGACAGCGCAAAGGAATTGGCTGAAAAGATAGAGAAGCTTTGTGTTGAATTGAAGATTAAAACAGGAGCGGGTGGTAAGACGTTTGGTTCTGTTTCTGCCAAAGAAATAGCAGAAGGTGCGAAGAAGCAGTTGAATTTAGATTTGGACAAAAAGAAAATTGTGCTTGCTGAGCCAATCAAGTCTCTTGGTACACATATTGTAAAGATTAAACTTCATCCACAGGTAACTGCTTCATTGAATGTTCATGTTGCAGAAGAAAAATAATAGGATCCGCTTGGAACGGTTACAGTTACTGCAAATAGTAAATTAAGGATTAAGTACATAAGGATTAAGTACATAAGGATTAAGCACATAAAGGAAAGGTGTCAATTGTGGATGAAGCATTAATTAGAAGAACCATGCCAAATAGCATGGAAGCGGAGCAGTCAGTAATTGCTGCGATGCTGATGGATGCGGATGCGATTTTATCAGCAATGGAAATCATTACGGCAGATGATTTCTACAATAGCCAGTACAAAGTGTTGTTTCAGGCCATTATGGAAATGTATTCTGCAGGTGCAGCCATTGATTTGCTTACACTTCAGGATAAATTAAGCCATATGGATGTTCCGCCGGAACTTAGAAGTGTGGAATTTTTGAAAGATTTGCTGGATTCGGTTGCCATTTCAGCAAATGTGAAGTCTTATGCAAGGATTGTCAAAGAAAAAGCGGTTCTTCGTAATCTCATACGTGCTACAGAGGATATTGCGAATACATGTTATGTAGGAAAAGAAAGCGTTGATGATATATTAGAGGAGACGGAGAAGAAGGTGTTTTCGCTTGTACAGAATCGTGGAACAGGCGACTATGTGTCAATCAGACAGGTTGTGATCAATGCCATGGAAAAAATTGAGGCAGTATCAAAGACAAGGGGAACAGTGACAGGTATTCCCACAGGTTTCATTGATCTGGATTATAAGACATCCGGATTTCAGAATTCCGATTTGATACTGATTGCTGCAAGACCGTCCATGGGAAAGACAGCGTTTGTACTAAATGTTGCTGAGTATATGGCTTTCAGAAAGAATTTGACAGTGGCGATATTCAGTCTTGAAATGTCAAAAGAGCAGCTTGTAAACAGATTGTTTTCCCTTGAGTCAAATGTAGATTCCCAAAAGATAAGAACGGGAGATTTGGAAGACAGTGACTGGGAGCGTCTGATTGAAAGTGCCAATGTAATAGGAAATTCAAATCTTATTATCGATGATACGCCTGGCATTTCCATAGGTGAGCTTCGTTCAAAGTGCAGGAAATATAAATTGGAACACAATCTTGGAATTATTATTATCGATTATCTCCAGCTGATGACAGCCGGAGGACGTATTGAGAGCAGACAACAGGAAATATCAGAGATTTCCCGTTCACTCAAAGCAGTGGCCAGAGAGTTGAACGTTCCGGTAGTTGCGCTTTCGCAGCTTAGCCGTGCAGTGGAGACGAGAACAGATCACAGACCTATGCTTTCTGATCTTAGAGAATCAGGAGCCATCGAGCAGGATGCCGATGTGGTTATGTTTTTGTATAGGGATGATTATTATAATCCTGACAGCCCTGAAAAAGGGATTGCCGAAGTGATTATCGCTAAACAGCGTAATGGTCCGATTGGAACAATAAAACTTGTCTGGTTACCAAATTATACAAAATTCGGCAATTATGATCCAAAAATTGAATAATTTTTTTGAATACCACATTGTTTCGCTTGAGACAATGTGGTATTTTAGTAGTATAAAGTTTATGAAATATGTGAAGAATTTGAAGGGAAATCGTAACATATTCAGAAAGGATGAGGGGTGTATGAATTTTAGCGTAGGAGATAAGAGGTATATCATTTCGGATGCGGCAAAGATGATTGAGGTAGAATCTCATGTTCTCAGATACTGGGAAGAAGAGCTAGAAGTGGAAGTGCCGAGAAATGAGATAGGGCACAGATACTATACAAATTATTATATAGAATTGTTTAAGAAGATTAAGGAATTGAAAGATAGTGGATTTCAACTGAAGGCAATCAAAATGATTTTGCCGGAACTTATGGAAATCAATGGAAATTCAGCCGAAACAAGTACATACGGAACACTCAAAGAGGAACTGTTTGAAAAACTCATGAGATCATCCGAGGACAATGTTATTACAAAAAACGAGAATGAGGAAAATGCTAACAATGCCGGATTTATGTCAGGGTATATCAATCAGGCAATACAAGAGCAGATTGTTGTGGAAAAAATACAACCGGAACATCAGGAAAAGGATATAGGTGGGACAAGTAGTATGATCCAAGATACTGTGAAAAAGGATATTGAGAAAAAAGAGAACGATAACAATTCAATCAATGGAGTGAAGGACAAGACCTATGAGGAAAATGTGATAGAAAATATGGTTGGATGCATGGATGAAAAGCATGATATTGTTATTCCAAAAAGTAAAAAGATTGAACAGTTCCAGATGATCATCATGGAAGTGGTGTCAAATGCCCTGAAAGAAAATAATGGTAGTCTGGGGAGAGAAGTCAGTGACATTGTATCGGATCATGTGATAAAGGAAATGGATTTCCTCTTGCAGATGAAAGAACGACAGGAAGAAGAACGATTTAGAAAACTTGACCAGCTAATAAGAAATTATCAGACACAGAACAAAGAAAAGTCTAGAGAAAAAACGAAATCAAATAAAGGATTATTTGCAAAATTAAAAAAACTGTAAAACCTTTATGGTTTTACAGTTTTTTTATGGTATCAAACCCAATTGATGTGTAATAAAAGTTTCAATTAATACTATTCAGCAGCGATCACGCCGGCAGGACATCCGCCTTCGCAAGCACCACAATCGATACATGCATCAGCATCGATCACATACTTGTCATCACCTTCAGAAATAGCACCAACAGGACATGCACCAGCGCATGCACCACACATTAAACAACCGTCATTAATAACACGTGCCATAATAAAATCCTCCTTAAAGTTTGTAATTAATTGTATGGCTATATTTTAATACAAATATGAAAACTATTCAAGAGTTTTTAAAGTTTTAAATAAAGTACATGTGGAGAATCAGAGTAAGTACCAGTCAGGAATTACATTTGGATTTTTCAATTGCAATAAATCAATTAATGTTATATAATAGCACTTGATTCGAAATTCAATTATGAATGAATATCGGTTAATCAAAAAGGAGGTAATGATGATGGCAAAAGTAACGAAAGACATATTAATAGGTGAATTATTAGAAATAGATCAAGGTGTGATTCCGATTCTTTTAAATGCAGGAATGCACTGTCTTGGATGTCCGGCTTCACAGGGTGAAAGTATTGAAGAAGCTGCACTCGTTCATGGACTAAATCCGGACGAGCTTGTAGCAGAGATTAATGAATTTTTGGAAAACAAAAAAACTGAGAATTAAGATTCACTTAATAAATAAAAAAAGCATTTGAAGATTGTAATGAGAATCTTCAAATGCTTTTTTTGTCTGCTAACAAATAATTTCGTTATTTCTTGGTGAAAAAAGTGTATTGAAAGTGTCTGTTTTGTCGAAAAATGTCGAATTATGCAGACAAAAATAATGATAATAAGGAATAAATATAATTGAAAATATTTGAAATGATGTTATTATATATTATGTACATTTTTTGACAAAATATTTACCGTATTGGTTCTGTACATAAGTCAACAAAGGTGTATAAAAAGATATTGGAGGTAAAATGATGAAAAATCTGTTTATGGACGGAAAAAAGGAAAGAATGATGAAAAGAATGATATCAATCCTGCTTGTCATTACTTTATTGATGACAGGCACGGGTATAGAGGGAT
>CACYDA010000049.1 GCA_902773095.1 uncultured Lachnospiraceae bacterium
ATATATTTTCCTATATATTTTCCAAATATTTCTCATATATTTCTCATATATTCCCCATATATTTTCCCAATTATTTTTCTAAATATACCCCATATATCTCCATATATCTCTCCATTTGCAGCAAAATACCGGCACTTCTCTACTTTACAGCAAACGGATCCACCGGTATAAAAACTTATCAAACAAAGAAAGATTTTGATAAATTGCGTCCCTCGTCTCAAAAACCAGTGCTGCTGCAAATCGAATTTCTTCCCCTGAAAGTACTTCTCCGGAAAATTTTTCTTTTTCAAATAACCGTGTCAGCTTGCGCACCTTGTCAGGTGTGATTTCATTTTTTTGAATGATTAACCTGCCAAATTCTTCATAGGACATGGAAGGCTCCCGCCGAATTTCCAAAAATCCTAAGCACTTACTCAGATAATCATACAGGATCACGACGGAAGAGCTTCGTTTTCTCCTAATCCGTAAAAACACTCCATAACATTGGTACAGGAAAAATAAAGTGACAACTACTGCAAAAAAGGTCTGCAGTACATTTAAGGAAGCTCTTTTCATCCGCTTCCTGTTCTCTACACCAAACAGTGTTTCTGTCAGGTATTCCGATAAGGAATTCTCCTGCTCAGAAGCGTTTAAAATCTCTTCTCCTGTGGACGAAGGCGTTACTTCCACCGGAACCCATCCGAAACCATCTACATAGATTTCCACCCAGGCATGAGCTTCACGGTCGGTTAGCTCGTATTCATAAACTCCCAAAGGATAAAGACTGGTATCTTTTGGAATCTGATTCAAAGCCGCATTTTCACTCAACTTGCTTTCCGAAACCCTGGTACCGGAACGAAAATCATAAGAAGGCAGAACATACCCGCCTGTGTATCTGGCCGGAATCCCAAGATAACGAAAAATCAATGTGCCGGCAGTAGCAAAATAGGTGCAATACCCCTTTTTCGATTCTTCCAAAAAATAATTGACAAAATCTTTTTTGGAAGGGGTTTTTCCGGGAATCAGGGTATACTCATAATTCTCTTGAAAGATTTCTGCCAACCGCCCCACCGGATCTTTGGTCTTTTCATTTAATCCGTAATTCTCACAAAACTCCTTTATCACAGATTGATTTTTTTCCGGAACAGTCAGATAAACCGCATGGACATATTTTGAATATTGTTCTTCTTCATCCAACAATTCCAAAACTTCCTGATCCCCCTTCGCCTTTGCAAGACGAAAAGCTTCTCCCCGTAACTGTTTGACCTGTTCTTCCAATTCAACCACCGAATCAAATGTTCGTAATGGCATATACGAAAATGTTTCACCAGACGACAGAGACAGTCCTCCCTGAGTTTCATCATCATCTATCATTTGTACTGAAATATCGTTACTTCCTTCCGTCAGATAATACGGACGGTAATAATAACCAACCGCAGCGTCCTTATTGGTTACCTCCATGCCTTTTTGCTTCCCCAACAATTTTCCCTGATAAATCTTTTCATTTAAATCCTGCGGCAACCGAAAAAGCTGTGTAGAGGTCAGATTCACATCTCTTAACGAAGGTATTGCATCACCAGTGTCCATCCGGTATTCTCCTATCATCATCCAATAGGCATCCTGATAAAAACTGCCGTGAAAAGCACTCAGGTACAGGGTATTTTCCCCCTGCTCTATTGCTGTTTTTACCAGCAGATCAGTCTCATAATCCAGCCTGACATACCGGGATTGTCCCATTTTATTCCGATCCACGCCACCCGCACTTCCACCGGGGTTCACCATACCCCAAAAGCCCACCATGGCAGCTTTTCTGACGGACTCTCTGGTTCTTGCCTTTAATCCATCTAATTCGGTTTGCATGGTAAACTTTCTCTCCGGATAGAAAACGCTGGCAATCAACGAAACCACAGTGATCAAAAGAATCATCGCCAAAGTAAAACTCATGATATACTTTCCGTCGTTGACATAATTATAAATCACCTTGTTTTTTCGTTTTCTCCGGGTATATCCTTTTCGTTTTCTATTTTCCATCCTGCAGTGACTGGAACTTCGAAGAAAATAAATACTAATGAGCCCTGACAGATACATAACATAATAAAACAGATTTACCTTCAAATCAAAATAAAAGCCTATCTGCGTCAACGGAAATGTCATAACAAAAACCCACTCAAACCCTTTCGATTCGGTTACAGCCGCATTGACCAGCAGAATCGATATGATTAACAAAAACATGACACACACCGTAACAGATGATTTTTCCGAAAAACCATAGACGTTATAACTCTGTTCCACCGGAAGAGAAAATTTTTCTTCAATTACCTTCATCAACCGGTTGAGCATATATGCAAAACCACCACGTATTCTATAACGTTCATAAAAAAACACCCATATAAAACCGGCAAAAGAAGCAATATATCCAATGATTCTCAACGCAAAATGCCAGTACAAAAAAGCAACGAACAATGATAAAACAATGGCGTACAAAATCAACAAAGCATCATAAAATCTGACTTCAAACGCACTTAAACAGACACCTGCTGATCCCATTACCAGCAAAAAAGTAATCAATGCATTTGTCAAAAAGAACCATCCTTTTTTGTTATCCATCATAACAGGAAGTTCTCTGATCCTGATCCCGGTCTTTCGATAATGTTCCTCCCGATCAAGTATTCTTTTGAGTTCCCGTCTTTTTCGATAAGATAGTCTTTTTGGCTTTAACTTTCCTGTATTTTGTATTCCTGATCCGTTCATTAGCTCAGCCATGTTACTTTCACCCTCTCTGAATCGATTTGCAACCGTTCTCCTTCTTGAATCTGAACATCAGTATCTGAAAGATACAAAACCGCCCCACTCATTTCCTGCCGTATTTCTGTATACAGTTCATAGGAGGAGCCATTTACCGGCTGTAGTTTTGCGAAATAGAATTCCCAGATCACCATATTCAGCTCATCCAGATGATTGATTTCCCGCCTGTCAAAATCAAATGCCCCCTCTTTCCAGCAGATTTGAAATTTTCTTCCGATATTTAAAAGTTTCAGTGCTAATGCATACATCAGTTCAATCAATTCATCAAATACTTCCGGATACTCCCGATTCACATATAGCTCCGGCAGAAGAGTCACTTCTTCTGAAAACGGAAGACCAAATTCCTTCACTTGCAGTTCATCTTTTTTGGCACTTAACTTCCAGTGGATATTCGAAAGTCGATCTCCGGGAATATAATCTCTGATTTCCAAAAGCTGTGACACGTCGTCTCCTTTTTTCGACTGTGTATTTTCTTCATCAGACTGCCCAACTGATGCAAGAGAATCCTCCTTACAATCTCCAACTCCCTCTGGCAGAATCAGTATTTCTGCCTCCTGCTGTAGCGATTTTTGGAACCGGAACAGTCCAAGAAAATCATAAAATACTACTTTTTCAACACATATCTCCATCCTGCCACAATATTTTCCCGATATCGCTATTTTTGTTTCCCGGATTCCTTTCGGGATTGCTGAAAGAATCACTTCATATTCCTCATCATTTTCATAAAAACCATGACAGATTTTTGTTGTCAATCGAATATTTTCAATCGGTATGAAAGACTGGTTGTCCACAGAAAAGATTACCTCTGCCGGTAGATTTTTGCCCACAAATCGTTTTGGTACACGAACAGAAAATGCCAGCTGATGCTGACATTTTATCGCTGCGACTAATGAGACCACTGCCAATATAATCATAACAACTAACAGAAGCCAAAGCGCATAATGATGATAAAACAAAAGGCCTGCCACTGCAAGAACAATCATTCCAATATAATCAAATCGTTTATTCCACATCGGATTACCTCGCAACTATTTGCTCAATTCCTACGAATTTAATCTCTGCCTTACAATTTCATATGCCAAAACTCCTGCTGCAACCGATGCATTTAAGGAATCAATATCACCTTTCATCGGAATAGAAGCAACAAAATCACATTTTTCTTTCACAAGCCTGCTGACACCATCGCCCTCATTTCCAATGACAAGTCCAATGGGACCTTTCAAATCAAGACGATACATGATTTCACCATCCATATCTGCGCACACAAACCACATACCCTCTTTTTTTAATTCTTCTATTGTCTTGGCAATATTGGTTACTTTTGCAACCGGTGTATAATTCAATGCGCCGGCCGAGGTTCTTGCAACTACTGCTGTAAGTCCGGCTGCCCTGTTCTTAGGAATAATCACACCATGTGCTCCGGCAAGATTTGCTGTCCTGATGATTGCACCCAGATTGTGAGGATCTTCAATATTGTCAAGAACGAAAAGAAAAGGTGGTTCCCCCTTTTTTCTTGCATTCTCAAGGAGATCTTCAACGTTTGCATAATCATATGCTGCCATAGAAGCGATAACCCCCTGATGCTTTCCCGTCTGCGACATAGCATCAAGTCTGTCTTTTTTCACAAACTTGACGATTGTCTGTTGTTTTTTACTTTCCCGCAATATACTGTTAATCGGTCCGTCATGACATCCGTCAAGAATATATAATTTATCAATCGTCTTGCCGGAACGAAACGCCTCCAATACAGCATTTCTGCCTTCAATGATCAATTCTTCATATCTCATCCTATTATCCTCTGCCAAATTATTTTCCAATTGTCTCCTTGTACTTTTTGATTCCTTCACACACAAGCTGCAGCATGCGGTCTGTCTGCCCACTCATATACAGATAACCAATCAACGCTTCAAATCCTGTTGCATTTCTGTAATCTGCCATAGTGGCATTTTTCGCCATCGTAAAAGACTTTGCATTCCTGCCCCGCTTATATACCCTGTTTTCTTCCTCAGTCAACGAAAGGATTTTTACTATTTCTGCCTGTGCATGTGCTTTCACTAGTGTTGTTGACATTCTATGAAGTTGATTCACCTGTGCACCTGACTCTGATATAATCTTCGTCCTGACTAAAACTTCATACACTGCATCTCCAATGTAAGCCAGAACTAATGGTGACACCTGTGATGCATCAGACTGATTTTGAATACCCAATCCTTCACGGATTTTGTCAACCATTTCTATTTTTGTATCGTTATTTACGCTTTCTTCCATTTTACGCCTTCTCTTGTATCTTCAAGAATGATTCCTTTTGCCAGCAGTTCATTTCGAATCTCATCTGCTCTTGCAAAATTCTTTGTTTTCCTTGCTGTCTGCCTTTCTTCAATGAGTGATTCAATCTCATCATCCAGGATCTCTTCCTGTTTCTCTGTGATAATTCCCAGAACATCTGACAATGTTATGATGAGTTCTTTCAAACCTTTTGCAAATTCTTTAGAAGAACTCTCCGTCACATTGACATTAGCATATTTCACAAGTTCAAATACTGCTGAAATCGCATCGGCAGTATTAAAATCATCTTCCATTGCATTTTTAAATTTCACGACAAACTCATCGGCTTTTTCTAATTTTTCTTTTTCTTCTTCCTTCAATGAAGATTCCGTAAGATGATCTTCCATATGTTTTAGATTTGCAACAGCTGTCAGGATTCTGTCAAGTCCATTCTTCGCCGCTTCCATTAATTCTGCACTGAAATTAATCGGACTTCTATAATGTGCACTCAACATAAAAAATCTCAATACCTGCAGATCATATTTTTCACTGATGTCCCTCACTGTAAAGAAGTTTCCTAATGATTTTGACATCTTTTTGTTATCAATATTTAAAAATCCATTGTGCATCCAGTATTTTGAAAACTCTACTCCGTTCGCCGCTTCACTCTGTGCAATCTCATTTTCGTGATGAGGGAATATCAGATCTTCTCCACCTGCATGGATATCAATCTGATCACCAAGGTATTTCTTCGACATCACAGAACACTCAATATGCCATCCCGGTCTTCCTTCGCTCCATGGTGATTCCCAAAATGGTTCCCCTTCTTTTTTTGGTTTCCAGAGAACAAAATCAAGAGGATCCTCTTTATTCTCCTCGCCTGCAACTTTTATTTCTCTATGTCCCGCTTCTAAATCATCGATGTTTTTCTTAGACAATTTTCCATAATCTTTAAACTTTCTTGTCCTAAAATATACGGTACCATTCGAATCATAAGCATATCCTTTTTCAACAAGGCTACTGATCATTTCAATCATTCCCTCTATTTCTTCCGTTGCAAGAGGATGTTTTGTTGCCTCTCTGACATTGAGAGCCTTCATGTCCTTTTTACATTCACCGATGTATCGTTTTGAGATTTCTTCTGCCGTCACCCCTTCATCCAATGCTGCCTTAATAATTTTGTCATCCACATCAGTAAAATTTGATACATACTTTACTTCATATCCCGCGTATTCCATATATCGTCTGACAGTATCAAAAACAATCATTGGTCTCGCATTTCCAATATGTATGAGATTGTAAACAGTAGGTCCGCAGACATACATTCTTACCTTTCCTTCTTCTATTGGAACAAATTCTTCTTTTTTACGTGTAAGCGTATTATAAATCTTCATCATCATTACTCCGGCATACTTCCATCTATTCTAAAATGGCAGCAGCCCCTTTCATCCTTTCTTCATAATCTGCCGAGGCTTCCCTATCTGTTGAAACCGCATCCTGCACAACTTTCACATCCCTGAACCGGTGATACTGCTGTAGAATAATCACGTGCCTGACTAAGAGATGCAATTGCCTGGGAAGAAATTCCCTCTCCACTTCCTGTGAATCCAAGACCCTCTTCCGTAGTTGCCTTTACATTCACCATATTCTCTTCTATTTTTAATGCATTCGCAATATTTTTTACCATCTCATCCCTGTAAGGCCCTACCTTTGGTCTCTGTGCAATGATGGTCGCATCAATATTATTGATAATAAACATATTCTCTTCCAGTAGTTTTCCTACATGTTCTAAAAGTTTAATACTTGAAATTCCTTTATATTTTTCGTCTGTGTCCGGAAAATGTTTTCCTATGTCACCTAATCCTGCCGCTCCCAGCAATGCATCCATAATCGCATGAAGCAGAACGTCTGCATCCGAATGGCCAAGTAATCCTTTTTCATAAGGTATTTCTACACCACCTAAAATCAACTTTCTGTCTTCTACAAGGCGATGTACATCATATCCCAACCCAACTCTCATAAACATCATCCTTTCTCTGTATTCTCAATTTAATCTTCAAAACATATTTCATGTCACAAAAAATTATTCCATATTTCAAAAAAAGTCTCACCTAAACAGGTAAGACTTTGACTAGTAGCGGAAAAGGGATTTGAACCCATGACACCACGGGTATGAACCGTGTGCTCTAGCCAACTGAGCTATTCCGCCATATTGTCTGATACATAACAAAATGGGACCTATAGGGCTCGAACCTATGACCCTCTGCTTGTAAGGCAGATGCTCTCCCAGCTGAGCTAAGATCCCGTTCGTTTTGTCTTGTATCTGACGACTTAGTAAGTATATCTGTTTTATTGCATTTTGTCAAGAACTTTTTTAAATATTTTTTTCATCCCGAAAAGAAAGTAGTAAAGCTGCTGCTGTTATTAATTCCACGATCATAAAAACCAGGTATACCACCATATTTTTATTCGCAATATCAAACAGCGCGAAGGTCCGGGATACTACTGCAATCATGTTTGCCGTTCCATGAAGCAAAATACATGCAATAATGGTTCGATATTTTTCAAACACAAACAGAAGGAGAAATGATAATAAAAACGCATACATTCCCTGTAACAGATTAAAATGAAACAATCCAAATACCAGGGATGTGATTACCATCCCCGTTTTCCTTCCCAATTCCTTTCTTAACCGCAAATAAACCACTCCCCGGTAGATTAATTCCTCGGTTACCGGGACAATAATCGTAAGAGATATGATTTGCAGGATTACCGGACCATTTAAAAGAGTACTGCTGACCTTTTCATAATCCTCCAATATACTTTTGATCCTTATGAGCGACAGAAGCCGGCTTAACCCGGGACCGGCAGTACCTCCAAGCAATATCACTTTCACCAGATTCCTTCTCTTCATTTGTTTCAGATGATATGCATGGGAAAACCCATCATTTTTCTTACATTCCTCTTTAAAAATAAAATAAAACACAAAGGCTGCGATGAATGCTGATAAAAAAGTAATGAAATATCCATACTGCGTTTCTACATGATTTAATGTTTGGGAAAAACTATGAAAATAATCCTTTTCCTCTGATTGATTGGTATTGCCATGGGTAGATTTGATCAAAAAACAGATCCCTATGAGCATCTCCACCATCAGGGATATCAGGATATATAATACAACAGGAAACAAAGCCCTCCATATATGATCATTTTTATCCCCTTTTTGATTCTTGTTCATCACAGTTCCTCCATTTCATTTCACAATGTCATTATGCGGGACGTACGCATCATCGAGCAGGTGGTGAACTCATTCACTTCTTACTCGCCGCGCGGGGCGCTGGTCAGCACAATCTGACATCTTCCTTTCCGCGCCCCTTCGCACATAAAACAAGGTATCATAAAGTCAGCCTTTATGATACCTCAAACTTTCATCATGTTTTAAAACGTTCCAACACGTTTCATCTTTTATGCTGATGCTTATACCTGATTCTCTCTAAGGAACTTATCAATTGCCATAATCTCAACACGGATATTTCTCATATGATCGATATGCTTCTGGAAGTTACCTTTATCGCCTAAGATATTAAGAGCCTTAGATGTTTCTCCTGTATCTGCAAGTGGAATTGTATTAAACTGATTATTTTCAATAAAATCTGCTGCTTTCTTGAGTTCAACAACAAGATTGTTCTTGTAATTCACAATCTCCTCCTCAAGTCTTGCCCTTCTCTCCTGCTCTTTCTTGACTTTCATCTTAATCAAAACGGCCTGTGTATCAAGAATCTTATCATTTGCATGGAAAGGATATACTAATACATTCGGTTTTTTA
>CACYDA010000050.1 GCA_902773095.1 uncultured Lachnospiraceae bacterium
AGAAAAAAGGTGATACATTATGCGGATCGGATCGAAGAAAAAGAAGCAGTCATGGCAATCAATGATATGTGCTATTTTCTGATGAAACATTTTGGAAAAAAGGTCATTATCCTCTTAGATGAGTATGATACTCCGATGCAGGAAGCTTACGTACACGGATATTGGGAAGAATTCACTTCTTTTATCAGAAGTCTGTTTAATGCTACCTTTAAAACAAATCCATATTTTGAACGGGCGGTCATGACTGGCATTACGAGAGTAAGCAAGGAATCGATTTTTTCAGATCTGAATAATCTGAAGGTTGTGACAACCACATCAAATCAATATGCGACGGCATTTGGTTTTACAGAAAGTGAAGTTTTTGCTGCTATGGATGAAATGGGTCTTTCAGATAAAGAAGGTGTGAAACGGTGGTATGACGGCTTCATTTTTGGAAATGTGGCAGATATTTATAATCCCTGGTCCATCATCAATTATCTGGATGAACAAAAATTGACAACTTACTGGGCTAACACCAGTTCTAACAGTCTGGTGGGTAAGCTAATACGGGAAAGTGGTGGTGATACCAAGCAGCTTTTTGAACAACTGTTACGGGGAGAACTGATAGAAGTACCTGTCGATGAACAGATTGTTTACAATCACTTAAGCACCAGTGAGAGTGCCATCTGGAGTCTGATGCTTGCCACCGGATATTTAAAGGTAATTTCGTATCAGAAAGAGGAAAATATTTCAGGAAACCTCAATGTATTGTACCGTTTGGCATTGACCAATGAGGAAGTAAGAAGAATGTTTTGCCGTATGGTGGGCAGTTGGTTTGAAGTTGTAAGAGAAAAATACAACCGGTTTATCAAAGCTTTACTGGCAGGGGATGTTGATGCCATGAATGAGTACATGGAAGAGGTATCTATGAGGGTGTTCAGTTATTTTGATACGGGCAGTAAGAAAAATGGAAGTGCCTACAATCGCGAGGAAACGATCCGAAAAAGTGATCCGGAGCGTTTTTATCATGGCTTTGTATTGGGACTGTTAGTAGAGCTTTCCGATCATTATATTGTGAAATCCAATAGGGAGAGTGGCTTTGGCAGATATGATATCATGCTCCGTCCGAAAGAGACTGGAAAAGATGCGATCATCATTGAATTTAAGGTGCGAAAACCCAAAAAAGAAAAAGATTTGGAAACAACCGTACAGGCGGCTTTGCAGCAGATCGAGGATAAGCACTATGACGCAGAATTGAAAGAATTGGGTTTTTCAGATGAGCAGATTAAAAAATACGGATTTGCTTTTGAGGGGAAAGAAGTGTTGATTGGAGAGGCATAAGATACTTCGGAAGTTGTTTGAGTATATGCAAAAAAAATCCCGGAACCAAACAGTTTCGGGATTTTTAAGTGTCTTGATGGATTTGAACCCTAAAGTGTCTCTGAAAGTCTGATAAATAAAGTGTTTTAAAGAGTGAAAAAACAAAAGGAACCTTGGTGTAACCCCTTTACCTAATATCACAAAAAAAGGAAGTCTAATTTTTTTTCAATATTAATTTTTTTCGCCTGCTTTAAAGTTATAAACTGGCTTAATAATTTTGTCGATTTTGACAGTATCACCTATTGCATGAGCAATATCATCCAAATTTCTGTAGGCGAAAGGTGACTCATCAAGAGTATCTTTGTTGACACATACAGAATGGATTCCCTCCATTGCTTTTTTAAATTCTGCAAGAGTGTGATGTTTTTTTACTTCGCTTCGTTTATAAATACGTCCGGAACCATGAGGCGCAGAATAGTTCCAGTCAGGATTGCCAAGTCCCGTACCAAGAATAATACCATCACGCATATTGATTGGTATAATCACTTTTTCACCAAGCTTTGCACGTATGGCACCCTTTCTAAGGATAGGAGAATCCCCGGTGCTAAGCACTTCTAACGGATTAAAATCTATATAATTGTGAATGCAAGAATAGCTGTCAGATATTTTCCATTTCATCCCACGAGCAATCTCGTATATCATAGCTTCTCTGTTGATGGCAGCAAACTCCTGTATAATTTTTAAGTCATAAAGATAATCCTCAAGAAGTCTGCCTGTTAAACAGGTCATTTCAAAAGGTGCATGACCACCATCTTTTTTCATCTGCTGCAATTTCTGACCTGCATGAAGGTAATAATTTGTCACTTCCATGCCAAGGTGGCGACTTCCGGAGTGAACGACAATATATAAATTTTCATCGCCATCACGGTCAATTTCAATAAAATGATTTCCACCACCCAAAGAGCCTATGCTTAACATTGCCTTATGATAATCAATGTGGTCAAAACATCGAAGCAGCAGAAGATTTGTTTTGTCACCAAGTTTATGTTCATTTTTTCTGACCGCACCCCCATATGGAACATGTTCTTTAATCACTTTGTCAAGTTTTTGATATTCAATATGTTTTGTGTGTATTTGTGCAATCGTCATGCCACAGCCAATATCAATACCGACAAGACTTGGAAGCAGACTGTCACCTATTGTCATTGTAAGCCCTATTGTGCCAACTTTTCCGGGATGCACATCAGGCATTACACGTATCTTACATCCCAAAGAGCTTGGATGGTCACATATCATCTGAAGCTGTTTTCTGGCATGTTCATCTATCATGTATTCTTGAGAATTTGTAGTATAAACGATAGCATTTGTATATTTTCCGTAAATTGTAATCATCATGAATCCTTTCTTAAATAGCAGGACGTTTTTGTTGTTTTTGATTCTGCAGAGTGAGTAAAGGGATAGCCGAATTTAATGTGGGATTTTCTGCGAACAGAAGCGAATAAAATGACAACTAAAAACACCCTTGTTTAGGGCTGATGATCCAAAGATAATTTAAAAATGCTATGAAATATATGTTCATTGATTTCATAGAAAAAAGTATATGTGGAATAAATTGTAGAGATTTGTGTTTGGAATATAAATGTAATAAAATGTATTATCAGAAATAAAAAAATATATGAAACATTAGAAAGTATAGAAGATATAAAATATAGAAAACTATATAAAATATAAAAATCCACTAAATATTACAAAACAAATATTTACACATATACAAGGACAATCAGACCCTGTTGATCAGTTATTAAATTTTTTCCTGAAATATAATGATTAAACTGCTGCATATTGTCCTCCTATCTGTGATTGGGGTTAATTGGTTACAAATACAAAGTCGTGCTCTTTGCTTGACAGTTAATATAACAGTTGGAGATCATATTGTCAATGGATTTTTTGATTTATTTCCGGTAAATATAAATGGATGTAACCCCTAAAACGCCAAATGTAACCCCTAAATCACAAATTAATAAGTAAAGTAAAATCCCGAAACCACTGATAAATACTGGGTTTCGGGAACAAAAAACACAGTGCACTCGATGGGACTTGAACCCACACCCGGGAACCCGGACATGAACCTGAATCATGCGCGTATGCCAATTCCGCCACAAGTGCATC
>CACYDA010000051.1 GCA_902773095.1 uncultured Lachnospiraceae bacterium
GTTGCTTCCTCCCAGTTGGATAAAAAACCACATTCCACGATTACTGTGGGGCACTCTGATTTCATCAGTATATAGTAACTGTCATTTGACTTTTCCACTCGATGATTTCCGTCATCCAATGTGGTCTTTAACGAGTTCTGTATCAATGCGGCCAGTTTTTTTCCGTTCCCTGAGTCGGAATAGTAAAACACCTGTGCTCCTTTCACATTGGATGACGGGTAACTGTTTTGATGAATACTGATACACAAATCTGCATCCGATTCATTGATGATTTTTACCCTGTTTTGCATATCCGTTTTTTTCCACCCTTTGTCACTATTGTCACTTAGCTGGGAATCATCACTGCGTGTCATCACAACATTGATTTTCAGTTCTTTGAGCTTTTCCTGCAGTTTCAATGAAATCGCAAGATTAAGGTTTTTTTCCAACTCATCATTAATCCCAACTTTTCCCGGATCAATTCCACCATGTCCCGGGTCAATTACAATCGTTACCTTTTTTTCTCCTAATATTTTAATATAGTCATTTTTCTTCCCGCCTTCTTCATCTGTGCCATCGATTTTTTCTGCCCTTTCCCTGTCTGTACCAGATGCCCTACTTCCTGATGCACATCCATACCCGGAATCGAAATTATAATAAACCGTTACTGCAAACACAATCAGCAGCAACAAAATCCCCATGAAATTCTCTATTTTTTTCTTCAATTTTACTCCATTATGGTTAGCAAAACAGCTAACCACACATTTCTATAAAAGTTATTATAAACATATGATAAGGTACAGGCCTATTATGAACAAAAATGCCATATTAGGACGAATCATCTTCCATGATACATCTTACCTAATATGGCATTTACAATTGATTTTCTACGAACTTGTGTATTTGATAATGGTATTCCACAAATCACCATTCTCAAGTCCAAGTCTCCAAGCTCCCATTCCGGCAATCTCATATTCTGAAATCAGCTTCAATTTTTCTTCAATGGATGTCACATCTTCCAGCCAGATTCTTACAATATTTCCATCCTCAGTTTCATACTCACCGTAATTCTGTCCATAATTATCAACCCATACTGCCTCAACACCTTTATTCGCCAGTGTTTTAATTGCCGTGTCCATATCCACTGTCTGACAGTCTACCACTTCTCCCTCTGCATCTTCTGTCCATATCCTTGTATAGAATGGAATCGCCAGTATGACTTTATTAGAATCCATGGCTTCCACTGCTGTCTGAACTCCCTGTGCTACCCATGGAAGAGATGCCACCGAACCAGCTCCCGATGCCGGTCCCCAATGTTCATCATATCCCATGAGAATGACATAATCTGCCACCTCTCCCTGTGCTCCAAGATTCATAAAACTATTGGATGCTTCCGGCAACTTATTACATACTGATAGAACAATTCCATTTGCCCTGCATTTAACGGAAAGTTCTCGCACAAATTCTATATAATCATCTGCCACTTCTGCTACCACATACTCTATATCAAGGCTGATGCCATCTAAATCATATTCTATTGCACTTGCAATAAGCTGATTAATAATTTTTTCTCTCTTTGATGTATAAGGAAAAAGATCTGAATCCTTCACACCCTCCTGCTGGTCATCAACAGATGCCCAGACATTCAATCCAAGCATATGCGCTCTTGTCACATAATCGGAACTTGCAATGGATTCAACATTTCCCTCATCATCTGCTAATCTGTACCAGGTTGGAGCCACAACATTCAGCCCCTTCGCCGGTGTTACCAAATCAATGAGCTGTGAATTGGCTGCGGCTGATGTTGTCATATGCCATGCGAGGCTTACCGTTTTCCCCAGGGAGATAGCGGTATATTCCGGTGCCTGATAATCATTCGTCAGGGTTTTCTGTGTTTCTTTTGTCAATGATGCATTCTGCACGTATCCGAAAAATCCATCTTCTGTCATGATATTTGACCACTTTTCCCCTTTTTCAAGGATTATCGCCTCTACATCACTGTTGCAACTGTGGATAATATCTTTTTTTATCCCTTCCTCAATCCTGATTGCTGTCCCCTTTTTCAACGTTGCCGTATTCACTGTCACATCCCACTCATTTTTGAGGCAGACTCTTGAAGGATTTTCATAATAAGAATACTGAACATTGGAATACAGCATCACATAATCCATTGCAATATACGTCTTTGAACCATTCACTTTTACAATAGTATAGTCTGTATCATTCTTCGCCTTTGACACATAATACTCTCTGCTTCCCAGATCAGCTTTGATAATATCTGAAGGTGTGGTATATATAAGAACATTTTCATTATTATCCCAATAAAACTTATCATCTATATTCGTCTTTAAAAAACTATATTCGAGGTAGACCCTGCCGTCTTCAACCAGCGCCTTCTCCTCTACAATACGATCCTGTAAAATAATGGCTGCCATTTCTCCACTATCATTTTCTTCCAATCCGTATATTGCTAAAAGCTCTTCATTTGAAACATGTTTCTTAGAAGGCGTTCTTTTTTCTACGATATTCCCAACTATAATGACACCAACAATAAGAATAACCAGTATAGCTGCAAATAATCCCTGTACTGTACGTTTCGTCAAACCCTTTTCCTCCTTAATCATGATATTTTATTATATCATTTTTTAAGCATAGCGTCATTACAATTTTAAAATTATTTTCATCCGCCATGAAGCTCCAACGAGACTTCATGGTGGCTCCATTAGACTTTTTCCTATCTTTCTTACAGAAAACAGCAACAGAACAGCAACCAGAAAATGCCCGGTTATCATTCCTCTTTGATTTCTGGGTGCCGCCGGCCAGATCTCATTTCAAAATAACAATCCGGGCTCTTCTCAAACCTCTTACTAATCATCTAATCATCTAATCATCCAATTTTCAATGCCACTCTTCCTTGCTCAATCTGGTGTTTTAAACCTTCCCTACTAATTACTTTCTCTGTGATCTGCATCCTCTGTGATATATTATTTTTTCTGCTATAACCTATAACGATATATTTTTCTGCGTTTTTAACCTTATCATTCCTGAAGATCTCCCCTGGTTCTCCTGCCTGACTGATTCCCCTGCCTAACTGGTTCTGCTGCCTGACTGATTCTGCTGTTTAACGGTCACCTCCTTACCCGCTTCATATATCGCATTTATATTATATGATATCTCTTTTTATATTTCAAGCATTTTATTGTTTTTTAATAAATGAAAAACTCTGTTTTCCTTCTATTTTAGAAAACAGAGTTAAAAAACAGAGTTTTTACAAATAACCGTGTTGTATTTTATAGATTGGTATATCCCATTAAGTCTTCATCCACCACTTTTGCTACATTTCTTCCTTCAGAAATGGCCCAGACCACCAGTGACTGTCCCCTGTGCATATCTCCTGCTGTATAAACACCTTTGCAAGAGGTCCTATATTGTCCCGGTTCTGTTTTGACATTCGTTCTTGCATCAGTTTCTACCTCGAACGCCTCTGTCACATACGATTCACTTCCCAGAAATCCGGCTGCGATCAGTACCAGCTCAGCCGGCATTGTGCGTTCTGTACCCTCCACCGGTACCATTATGAAACGTCCCGTTTTTTCATCTTTTTTCGATTCCAGGGATATCACTACTACCCCACAGACATTTCCCTGTTCATCCTTCAAAAACTCTTTCACTGTCGTCTGATAGATTCTTGGGTCACTTCCATATTTCCAGATTGCTTCCTCTTGGCCATAATCCACCTTCAGGATTTTCGGCCACTCCGGCCATGGATTATTCGGCAATCTTGTAGCTTGTGGCTTTGGCATCATTTCTAACTGTGTCACACTCTTTGCTCCCAGACGGATACAGGTTCCCACACAATCATTTCCGGTATCACCGCCTCCGATTACGATGACATCCTTATCCTTTGCAAGCTCTTGTGGTACCTCTTTAAAATCAGAATCCAAAAGACGCTTCGTCACTTCCGACAAAAAATCTACTGCAAAACGGATACCGTTTGCCTCTCGTCCGGGTGCGCTGATATTTCGCGGATTGGATGCGCCACAGGCAAGAATCACACTATCATATTCCTTTTTCAGCTGCAAGGCATCGGTATCTTTTCCAACATCCGCATTGAACACAAATCGTATTCCTGCTTCCTCCATCATCCGGATTCTCCTGTCAATCACAGATTTTTCCAGCTTCATATTCGGAATTCCATAGCGAAGTAACCCACCGGCTCTATCCCTTCTCTCATAGACTGTCACCTCATGTCCTCTTCTGTTCAGGAGTTGTGCTGCTGCCAATCCACTGGGACCGCTTCCCACCACTGCCACTTTTTTACCGGTTCGAACCTGTGGTCTTTCTTCCTTCACCAGATTGTGTTCAAATGCATACTCAATCACAGCCTTTTCATTTTCCTTCGTTCCTACCGGATCTCCACCAAAACCACATGTACAGGCCGCTTCACAGAGAGCAGGGCAGACCCGGCTGGTAAATTCCGGAAAACTATGAGTAATACAAAGTCTTTTATAAGCCTCCTCCATTTTTCCCTGATAAACCAGATCGTTAATTTCCGGTACCAGGTTATGCAGAGGGCAGCCACTTGCCATGCCGGCAATCAACATACCCGCCTGACAAAACGGAATACCGCAATCCATACATCTTGCCGCCTGTTTCTTGCGTTCCTCCAAAGGCATCCGGTCATGAAATTCCCGGAAATCCATAATTCTTTCTTCCTCAGGTCTGACCGGACCATCTTTTCTTTGATATTCCAAAAAACCTGTTGTTTTTCCCATTACCGCTCACCTCCTGTAATTACTTTAAATGCCTCAATCTTTGCCGTTTCCGGGTCTGCGCCCTGTTCTTCAAATCTGGCAATTTCTTTTAACATTAATTTATAATCCGTCGGAATGATTTTTTTGAACATACCGGCATACGCATCAAAATTTGACAGAATATCCTTTCCTTTTGCAGAACCGGTATAGGCCACATGTTCCTCGATCAGTTTTTTCAGCTTTTCCAAGTCTTCCTTTAATTCCACCTGTTCCATGGTAACCAGCTGCTTATTTAAGTTTTTGTATAGATGATTCTCTTCATCTAACACATAGGCAATACCACCGCTCATCCCTGCTGCAAAGTTTTTTCCGGTTTTTCCTAAGATGACTACCATTCCTCCCGTCATGTATTCACATCCGTGTTCGCCTACACCTTCTACCACAGCGATTGCACCGGAATTTCTGATACAAAACCGCTCACCTGCCATACCGGCAATATACACCTGTCCGGAAGTGGCTCCATAAAGCGCTACATTACCAATCATAATATTTTCATGAGGATCATAAGCTGCCTCCTTCGGTGCAGATACAATCAGTTTTCCACCGGATAAACCTTTTCCAAAATAATCGTTACTGTCACCTACCAGATTCAGCGTCAGTCCTTTCGGAATGAATGCTCCAAAACTCTGGCCTCCGGAACCGGTACAATTCACAGTGATGGTATCGTCTTTCAGTCCTTGCGGATGTTTTCTGGTAATTTCTGCTCCCAACAGAGTACCAAACGTTCGATCCGTACTTCGTAAGTCCACTTTTATTTTTGCCTTTTTCCCGGTTTGAATGGATTCCCTGATTGCATTAGAGGATAATAAGATTTTCTCATCCTTTGTAGTCTCAAGCTTAAAATCATAGGTAAGATTTTCCTGACAGGTTACTTTTTCACGTCCGTATCCTGACATGTCTAACAAGATTCCCGAAAGATTCAAATGTTGTTCTTCCTGTGAAAGATGATCTTTCATCTTTAGCAAATCCGTTCTTCCCACCAGTTCTCCAACTGTGCGCACACCAAGTCTGCTCATAATCTCCCTCAATTGTCTGGCAATAAAGATCATAAAGTTTTCCACATACTCCGGTTTTCCGGCAAACCGTTTGCGAAGCTCCGGATTCTGGGTGGCAACACCCATCGGACAGGTATCGGACTGACAGGCTCTCATCATGACGCATCCCATGGTAACGAGAGGTGCTGTAGCAAATCCAAATTCCTCTGCCCCCAGAATTGCGGCAATCGCCACATCGCGTCCTGTCATCAGCTTTCCGTCTGTTTCAATCACTACCTGATTTCTAAGACCGTTAGCAATCAATGTCTGATGTGTTTCTGCCAGTCCTAACTCCCAAGGCAGTCCTGCATTATGAATTGAGGACAATGGCGCTGCCCCTGTACCACCATCATAACCGGAAATCAGGATGACTCCGGCACCTGCTTTGGCCACACCTGCGGCAACCGTTCCAACTCCGGCTTCCGATACCAGTTTTACAGAAATTCTTGCGTTTTTATTTGCATTTTTCAAATCATAGATTAACTGTGCCAGGTCTTCGATGGAATAAATATCATGATGAGGCGGTGGAGAAATCAAACTCACTCCGGGAGTGGAATGTCTGGTTTTCGCAATCCACGGGTAAACCTTTTTGCCCGGCAGATGACCACCCTCACCCGGCTTTGCGCCCTGTGCCATCTTAATCTGGATTTCCTTTGCACTCACCAGATACCTGCTGGTCACACCAAATCGTCCGCTGGCCACCTGCTTGATGGCAGAACTTCTGTCATGATCTGTACCTGCAGAGAGAATTCTTTCCTCACTCTCACCACCTTCACCGCTATTAGATTTTCCATGAAGGTGATTCATCGCAATGGCCAGAGTCTGATGTGCTTCTTCAGAAATAGAACCATAGGACATGGCACCGGTCTTGAATCTTGTGACGATGGATTCTTCACTCTCTACCTCTTCCAAAGGAACTCCTTTTTGTGGGAAATTAAAATCCATCAGACTTCTTAAGTAACCTGTCTTTTCTTCATCAGCCATTCTGGTATATTCTTTAAATTTTTCATAATTTCCTTCTCTCGTCGCATACTGCAGCATATGGATGGTCTGTGGGTTATAACGATGATTCTCCCCCTGACTTCTGCTTTTGTGTCTTCCTGCTGCAGTCAATTCAAGATTCACCGGTAGTCCTAACGGATCAAAAGCCTTGCTGTGTTGTCTGTCCACTGCTTTTCCGATTTCCTCCAGTGTAATACCTCCCACACGGCTGACTGTTCCGGGGAAAAACTCCTTCGTTACTTCCTCTGATATTCCGATTGCTTCAAAAATTTTGCTGCCCTGATAAGACTGAATTGTCGAAATACCCATCTTTGAGGCAATCTTTACAATACCAAATAGAATGGCATTATCATAGTCCTCTACAGCCGCATAATAATCCTTGTCCAGAAGTTCTTCCTCTACCAGACTGGCTATGGTTGCATGTGCAAGGTAGGGATTCACTGCAGAAGCGCCATATCCTAATAGTGTGGCAAAATGATGTACTTCCCTTGGTTCTCCCGACTCCAGAATGAGGGACATGGCAGTACTCTTTTTTGTCTCAACCAGATGCTTATGAACAGCGGCAACCGCTAACAGTGACGGAAGTGCCACATGATTTTCATCCACACCTCTGTCGGAAAGAATCAGGATATTGGCTCCTTCTTTATAAGCCTTGTCAACCTCCACGAATAAATGCGCCAGTACCCGTTTCATCGGAGTGCTCTTGTAAAACAGGGTAGATACTTTGGCAACCTTAAATCCATCCTTCTTCATGTTTTCAATTTTTAGAAGGTCAAGATCTGACAGAATCGGATTGTTGATTTTAAGTACATGGCAATTCTCCGGCTTTTCTTCCAGCAGATTTCCGTTCTTACCCACATACACTGTTCTGGAAGTGACAATTTCCTCTCTCTGTGCATCAATCGGCGGATTGGTAACCTGAGCAAACAGTTGTTTAAAATAATAGAACAACGGCTGATATTCCCCTGAAAGAGCCGCAATCGGAATATCCACACCCATTGATCCAATCGCTTCCGAACCATTTAAAGCCATTTTCAATATACTATCATGGTAATTTTCCCAAGTATAACCAAAGGCTTTCTGCAGACGAAGCCGGTATTCTCCCGACAAAACAGGTACCCTTTTATTCGGAATCTTGATATCAGAAAGTACCGTCAGTTTGCTGTCGAGCCATTCTCCATATGGTTTGCTCAATGCGTATTTTTCTTTTATTTCTTCGTCCAGGATAATTCTCTTTTCTCTGGTATCAACCAACAACAGTTTTCCCGGATGCAGCCTTTCTTTTTTCACAACATGACTCTCATCCAATGGCAACACACCGACCTCTGAGGAGAGGATCAGGCGTCCGTCATCCATTACATAATAACGGGAAGGACGCAGACCATTTCTGTCTAAAATTGCTCCCATTACATCTCCATCCGAAAACAGGATGGATGCCGGACCATCCCATGGTTCCATCATAGTAGCATAATATTGATAAAAATCCCGTTCTTCCTGAGACAATGTTTCATTGTGCGCCCAAGGCTCCGGAATCATAATCGTCATGGCTAACGGAAGGTCCATACCACTCATTACCAGAAATTCCAAGGTATTATCTAACATGGCAGAATCAGAACCGCTCTGGGAAATCACAGGAAGCACCTTCGTCATATCTTCCTCAGAGAATTTTTGGGTATACATCGTCTCCTCACGTGCAAGCATCTTATCTGCGTTGCCTTTGATGGTATTAATCTCACCATTGTGAACAATAAACCTGTTCGGATGAGCTCTGTTCCAGCTTGGCATCGTGTTGGTAGAAAAACGTGAATGTACCATAGCAATTGCTGATTCATAATCCGGGTCACAAAGGTCGACAAAAAATGTTCTAAGCTGATTTACCAGAAACATCCCCTTATAAACAATGGTTCGACAAGACAGAGACGGTACATAGGTATTGACACTACTCTGTTCAAATTCCCGTCGGATCACATAAAGCATCCTGTCAAAATCAATGTCTTTGATTACCTGCGCCGGTCTCTTGATAAACACCTGCCAGATTTTTGGCATACATTCTTTTGCCTTACTTCCCAAAACCTCCGGATTGGAATCGACTTCTCTCCAACCCAGCATAGTAAGTCCGGCCTTTCTGACAATGATCTCAAACATGGATTTTGCCTTACGCATATTCAAATCATTTTGTGGGAAGAAAATCATTCCCACGCCGTACTGACGCTCTTGTGGCAAATCGACTCCCAGTTCTTTCATTTTTTTCTTAAAAAAACGATGAGGTATCTGAGTCAAAATTCCAACTCCATCTCCCGTTTTTCCCTCTGCATCCTTACCGGCACGATGCTCAAGATTCTCCACGATGGACAACGCATCATTCACCAGTTCATGATTTTTCCTTCCTTGAATATCAATAATCGCTCCGATTCCACAGTTGTCATGTTCAAACTCCGGACGATATAAACCATATTTGTGTATTTTTTCCAATTGGTCTGTTATCTGATCTGACATACGAGTTCCTCCTTTTAAAGTTTTACAAGCTGACATCTTCCATTCAGCGCCCCTGCGCACAATCGAGTAAGGAAGATGTAATCGCACCCTGCTCGCCTGCGCCGGCGCCCCGTCAGCTTCAGCTGACATACTTCCTCCGGGGCGCCGTGTGCATAAAAAAAGACACCCCAGGTTTTTACCTGAAGCGCCTTTGCCTCTCAAATCAAAAGATATTATACTTCCCGCTTCTTTCAAAGTCAAGACCCATCATGGAAAAAATCATTAAACCGGATATTTTCCATCAAAACATGCCGTGCATAGCGGAAGTTCTCCTACCATTGTTTTAAAATCTTCAATTTGCAGATACGCAAGGGAATCCGCACCGATGCAGCGGCCTATTTCCTCCACCGAATGGTCAGATGCGATGAGCTGTCCTGCTGATGCCACATCTGTTCCATAATAGCACGGATATAAAAAAGGAGGGGAACTGATTCTGACATGCACCTCTGATGCTCCTGCATTCCTTAACAATTCAATAATCTGCTTCATCGTATTCCCACGCACGATGGAGTCATCAATGAGCACAATTCGTTTTTGGCTGACTACTGACTTTAATACGCTTAATTTCATGTGAACAGCTGCTTTTCGTTCTGCATCAGTGGGTTTGATAAAACTACGTCCAATGTAACTGTTCTTATGAAAAGCCATGGCATACGGAATTTTTGCGGCTAATGCATATCCCTCTGCCGCTGCCAGCCCGGAATCCGGTACGACTGCTACAAGATCTGCATCTACACCACTTTTTTCTGCCAATGCCTGACCGGCACGCATTCTGGCATCATGAACACAAACCCCATCTATTACAGAATCGGTTCTGGCAAAATAAATATATTCAAAGATACAATGTGCTCCCTTTTCCCGACAGAGAGAACAATCGCTTTGCACACCATGATCTGTCACTGTCACAATCTCTCCCGGCCGGATATCTCTAAGGACAATTCCTCCCACTGCCTCAATGGCAGCACTCTCCGAAGCCAGTAAATACCCCTCCTCTTTTTTTCCAAACACCAACGGTTTGATACCGAAAGGATCCCTCATAGCAATCAGTTTTTTGGGACTCATGACGATGACAGCATAACCACCCCGCAGTTTCATAGATGCCTTTTTGACTGCTTCCTCAATAGAGTCGGATTTTACTCGTTCGCTGATGATTTCATAAGCCAACACCTCTGAATCTGTAGAAGTAAAATGTGCCTGTCCACGGTACATCTGCTGTTTCTTTAATTCTCCCGCATTCATAATATTCCCATTATGTACTAATGCCAGACTGCCTTTCACATAATTCATGGCAATAGGCTGGGCATTTTCCGGAGTGCTCCCCCCTGTGGTGGAATAACGGACATGCCCCACACCTATGTTTCCGCGAAGCTGCATGAGATCATCTTTTGTAAACACTTCACTGACAAGTCCCATTCCCTTCTTTGTCCTGATATTTCCCATGGGGCCGGCTGTATCGGATACAGAAATTCCTGCTGATTCCTGCCCGCGATGCTGCAGAGCTGTCAATCCATAATAAATCTCCTCTGACACTTCTTTTCCCTGTGGCACATAAATTCCAAAAACCCCACATTCCTCATGGGGTTTATCCTCCAATTCATTCCATTTCATGATGTTTCATCCTTTCATCTCATCCATTCCATATTCTTTTATAAACACAGATAATCGAGCAGGAGGGCAGACCCTCCTCTCGATTCTGTCATTTTCTATTTCAATAGGATATCTTGTTCATATCGGAATCAATGGTTATTAATAAACACTGAATAATATTTTTCCGTAACTTGGGAATGGCCAGCTCTTCTCACTTGACAGCATCTCTGCCTCATCCACATATTTTCGCAGGTTTTCCATCTTCGGCAACACATGATCTCTGACTGATTCGGAAGTCTTTATAATATCATCAAATGTCTTTAAGTCAGAAAGTGCCTGTTCCAGTGCTTCCACACTCTTAAGAATTTCATCTGTCAATTCTGACAGGCGTTCCATCGTTGAAATTTCATAATTGCATTTTACCTTGTCACTGACAGATTTCATCAGGGACGTAGTTTTTGCAAGACTATATAAGTAACCTTCGATTGCCGGCAGATAATTCTTCCTTACCATGTCCACCATGGTGTGTCCTTCGATGTTGATGGTCTTGCAGTAGTTTTCCAGCATAATCTCACATCTTGAATGAATCTCTGATTCAGTAAATACCTTGTGACTCATAAGCATTTTCATATTCTTTTCGTCCAAAAGATGTGGCATGGCATCTGCTGTTGTCTTCAAATTAGACAATCCTCTTACTTTTGTAGCCTCTTCTACCCACTCATCGGTATAACCATTTCCGTTAAAGAGAATTCTCTCATGCTGTTTGATTGTCTCTTTAATCAAATCATGAAGTTCAGACTCAAAATCTTTCGCGTTTTCCAGTCTGTCAGCATATTGCTTCAGGCTCTCTGCCACTGCTGCATTTAACATGATGTTACAGCAGGCAATGCTGTTTGAAGATCCAAGAGAACGGAACTCAAACTTATTGCCGGTAAAGGCAAATGGCGAAGTACGGTTTCGATCAGTGGTATCTTTCGAAAATCTCGGCAGTGAATGAACTCCAAGTTTTAGTATTTCCTTTTCTTTTCCAACATAAGTAGCATCATTTTTGATTGCTTCCAGAATATCCGTCAGTTCATCACCCAGAAAGACGGAAATAATAGCAGGCGGAGCCTCATTAGCACCCAGTCTGTGGTCATTTCCGGCTGTTGCAACAGAAAGTCTGAGTAAATCCTGATAATCGTCAACTGCCTGTAACACAGCACATAGGAATAACAGAAACTGTGCATTTTCATAAGGCGTTTCACCGGGCGAAAGAAGGTTCACTCCTGTATCCGTTGCTATAGACCAGTTATTATGTTTTCCCGAACCATTCACACCGGCGAACGGTTTTTCATGAAGCAGGCATACCATACCATGTTTTCTGGCTACCTTCTGCATAATTTCCATCATCAACTGGTTATGATCCGTTGCTACATTGGTTGTTGAAAAGATCGGTGCCAGCTCATGCTGCGCAGGAGCCACTTCATTATGTTCTGTCTTGGCCAGAATTCCCAATTTCCACAATTCATCATTCAAATCTTTCATAAAAGCTGTGACACGCGGTTTGATCACACCAAAGTAATGATCATCCAATTCCTGTCCCTTTGGAGGCATTGCTCCAAATAAGGTTCTTCCTGTGTATACCAGATCCGGACGTTTTTCAAACATTTCTTTATCAATGAGAAAATATTCCTGCTCCGGTCCTACACTGGTTCTGACGTATTTTACTTCGTTTCCAAATAATTTGAGTATTCTTTTTGCCTGACAGTTTAATGCCTGCATAGAACGAAGTAATGGCGTTTTTTTGTCCAATGCATCTCCGCTGTAGGAGCAGAAAGCAGTTGGAATACAAAGGGTGTGATCCTTTATAAATGCGTATGAAGTAGGATCCCAGGCTGTGTATCCCCTTGCTTCAAAAGTGGCTCTAAGACCACCTGACGGGAAGGAAGATGCATCTGGCTCTCCTTTGATTAATTCTTTACCGGAAAATTCCATGATGACACCACCATCCGGCGAAGGCGTAATAAAACTATCATGTTTTTCTGCTGTCACACCTGTTAACGGTTGAAACCAGTGTGTAAAATGGGTGGCGCCACGTTCTACTGCCCAGTCTCTCATTTCTGCTGCAACTGCTTCTGCCACATGGTCTTCCAACTTTACATTCTCATCAATTGTTTTTCTAAGTGAATGATAAACTTCTGCTGAAAGTCTTGCTCTCATAACCCTGTCATCAAACACCATTGTTCCAAAAATCTCAGGTACATTTTGTTTTTCCATAATATATCCTCCTTTTCTTTGTCTCCCAACTTGACCAAATTCTCAACAAAAAATGAAAGGCGCCTTGGATTTGCTCCAAGACGCCCTTGTCTTTACAGTTCACTAGTTTACAACCACAATACCATATTTGTCAAGAAGTTTTTTACCTGCATTTCATTTTTTACCATTGGCATTTTTGCCGTGCTCATCTATTCATCCTCTTTTTCATACAGGACAAGCGTAACTGTTCTTGATATTTCCATAAATTGTTTTGCTTTTTTTGATGTTTTTGCTTTACAGATCTGCCAATCATACGTTATACTAACACATACAGAAACAATGATTACTGTGCCAATCGCGATATGTACCATAGCCAAAAGTGATGCAAGGTCAAAAGAGCCGCAGTAATTCGAGCAGATGAAAAACGAACAAAGGTGATATACATGAAGATTGAAAAAATTAGTGATAATAAAATAAAATGTATTTTGAATAAAAATGATCTTTCTGTCAGAAATATTAATCTTTCTGACTTTTCCTATGGAACAGAAAAAGCAAATGCATTGTTTAAGGAGATGACATCTGTTGCCTATGAGAAATTCGGATTCCAAAGTGGAACTACCCCTCTTGAAATCGAAGCAATTCCATTAAACGATGAGGCTGTAGAAATCACCATCTCAAAAATTGAAGACCCTGAAGAATTAGATACCCGTTTTTCAAAATTCACTCCGACCCCTGACGAGGTGAACGATGCAGTCGCTAAGTCATTAGCAAATGAAGAACATAAATTAAACAAAGCAAACGAAATACTTAACCTGCTTTCTTCTTTCAAGGATGCCATCGCAGGTGTTGCATCAAACCAGTTAAATCCGGTACCCGCTATAGAAACCTTCCCAAATGGCAATCCTGTGAATGCTCCTGCAATCCCCCAACAAAAAGAAACCGCTCCAAATGAAATAATGATGGCATTTTCTTTTGACAATATTGATCATTTGATTACTCTTTCATCCGTTTTGAAAGACAAGTATCATGGTGCAAGCTCTGTTTATCAAAAAGAGAATATTTTTTATCTGATGATCAGTAACAAAAATCATTCTGCACAAGATTTTAACCGTATCTGTAATATCATCTGTGAATATGGTGAACAGGCGAAGTATCACAAACATATCAACCTTTTCTTTTCAGAATTTTGCGATGTCATGATTAAAGACAACGCACTGGAAGAACTATCCAAGATTTAGTTTACATTGTGATATGAACGGAACAGGAAATTGCGTATATGGTGACATATCTTCACATATTTGTCACCATATGTGCTAATAAATCTTAAATACTCTCTATTCATTTTTTCTCCATTCAAAATACCCTCTACATTCTTCATAATCACCTTAAAAATCTGATATTATTAAGCTTATTTATTCTATTATTATTCTCCAAATCACATAAAAGAATCCGTGAAACACATTTATTGCTAATTAGTGTAAACGCTTAAAATTCAAGGATTAACTGCATTTTTTCAGTTGATTTTTTTTACCTAATGGGTGAAGAAAAAAATGAAAATATCCCGAAGTACTATTGGAATGTATGAAAGTGGTGCAAGAGAACCTGATTATGAAACTCTTGAATCTATAGCTGACATATTTAATGTAGATATAGACTATTTGCTCGGAAGAACAACCATTAAACGTAAAGTTCTGTTTGATGAATTTGGTGATGAATATATAAATATTAATCTCCTACTACGTTAGCAGCTCACTTTGATGGTGATGAATATACAGAAGATGAACTTGAAGAAATAAAAAAGTTTGCACAATTCGTAAAATCAAAAAGAGAGAGTAAAGGATGATTTAATTGAATGAATATGAAGAATTACCGGAAGTAGCTCGTAACTATAATGTTAATACTATAGAAAAATATAATTTTAACAGTGAACGAATCAAAGGTTTATATTGTGATGATTGTATCGCTTTGAATAGTTCTATTTCCACTACCCTCAGTAAATTGATACAGGCACATAAAGCCCGTTTGCCAGTATGAAACTTTTTGAAACTATTTTGAGCCATAGTTTCATACCCGCAAATGATAGGGTTTCCCTGGCTGAAAGCCTTATAGTATGGGACTTTGAGGGCAGCTGCGTACATTGTGCTCTCCTCGTCACAATTGATTTAGCAGAGAGCCGATACTCACATCGGCTCCCCGCCGTAATGTTTCCGCCTTTACAGGCGAGTTTTATCGTTTAGAAAATCTGTCCCGGCAGCTTCAGCTTTTCCTTGGCAGAAAAGCCCTTGTCGAACTCCTCAACATCCTCATCACTCACATAGTACCCCTTCGGAGTCTGATAAACACCGGTAACACCATCAAGGTATCCTGGAATCAGCTCCTTGCAGAGGAAGAATGATGCATCTGCATCTTCCGGCAGATCGTGGTATCGGATGCCAAACTTGCTGGCATAGTCAAATCCGCTCTTGCCATAAAAACCGATGTTGCCTTCGAACAGGACTGCTCCATATCCAAGCGCAGCCGCCTTCTCCAGGGAGTAATCGAGCAGTTTCTTGCCATAGCCCTTGCACTTCAACTCGGGCGTGA
>CACYDA010000052.1 GCA_902773095.1 uncultured Lachnospiraceae bacterium
AATTATGTTTTTGTATATCAAGAATTGTCTGCTGACCAAGAAAAATCAGGAATTGCCATTTACCCGGCATATTGTCAGCGTTACTCAGCATTTCTACTTCGTTTAGGACTTTGTATTTATTGTGTTTATGAGGTCTGAGAAAGTTATAATAGGCAACCCAGAGAGCAAGGTCGTAGTTGGCACCGTCGATGTTGTCGAATCCGTTCGTGTGACGGTAAGAAGCTTTATAAGTGCGGTTGAGTCGTTCTATCATCTGTTTGAATGGACGGTGCTCCGCAGAAACAGCATCGTCGTTGGTAAGTCCAATGACCTGGGTAATTTTAAAGGTAAAATCTTTGCCAAATTTCTTTACGAATTCCATTGCAGCAAGCGGATAAGCACTATATCCATCAGCAATGAATTTGAAATTTTCCGGAAGTTTTGTAAGTCCCCGAAAAGCCATGCGCATAGCGAGAATACAGGGACCTACACCACGGTTATCAGATACCTGATAACCAATAATCGAACGAGTGACGGCATTCATGATAAACCAGACATAGGTCTTGATGCCACGGATTTTTATGTAAGTTTCGTCAGCTGTGAACACGTCTCCTTTTTCGTAGGGATACTGATCAACAAAGGGTTTAATACAGATAGCGGCAGTTTTGCAGTAGTTGGCAATCTGTTGATGGGAAATGCTGATGTTATAGAGATCTTTGAGTGCCTGTGAAGTTTTTCGCAGGGAAAGACCGAGATTGATATGCAGGGTCAGACAAAGGGACATGACATGTGCGTTGTGTTTGCTGAATTTTAGGGAAGACGCATTTTTAGGCAGGGTATTTAAGTCCATGCTGAAAAAATCCATCGTGAATTCACGGTAGATATAGTGAAGTTTATATTTATTCTTTCCATAGTCTTCCTTAAGGTCTTTTTTATCAACTTTTTTAAGGTTGTGAAGATAGTAAGGACATTTCGCATTCACGCATTTGTGGACAATAAAGTGTTAGCGGTCTTTTTTAGGTGTTAATGTGCTGCTGCAATGCGGACAGCGAAGCTTTAACGCTGAGAAGCGGCTGTCCTGTGGAGAAAATCTGGCAGAACAGATTTTGCACAGGATTTGACCTTTGGAACCATTATTTTTGTAAAGAAACGGCTTTGGAGCATCACAGCGAGGGCAGGTACAGGAGTCAGGAATATCACATTCAGAGCGTCGGCTGACAGGCCGAATCTTTTTACCATAACGTTTCTCAAAGTAAGGGATGAGTTCCTTGTAAGTAAAGTCCTGTCGGAAGTCAGTAATCAGAGGAAGTTCATCAATTTTAAACTTTTGGTATTTAGGAGAATGGGAATCATCAAAAGCCCATTGCTTGAGAGGAATGTATCTGCAGATAAAATTTAATAATTGACCAATAATTTTATTTTGGTATTTGATGTAATCAAAAATATATTGTATAATGTTCATGAGCATTGTCTCCTTTGGTAAATGGGATTTTCGCAGATGACATTATACCACAAAAGGGTGGTCAATGCTCATTTTATTTGAAACTCCCGAAAAATAAAGGTTTATTAAGAAAAAAATAGGGTAGTTCTTGACACTACCGCAGATTTGAAAGAAGAAAAAGAAATGAAATTGAGTGAACTGTTAAGTCTGTTGAAAAATGCCACTGAAGTGGAGGAATTGGATAAGAATCGAAATGACATTGAAGCGTTAATTCCACAAGTTAAGATTATGTTTAACTATGATCAGAAGAATCGATATCATCAATTTGATCTATGGATGCATTCACTTCATACAGTGGTGAATCTTCCTAAAAATCGAAAAGACGATATGCTCTATCTGGCAGCATTATTGCATGATATAGGAAAACCGACAACAAGATGCAAGGGTACTCGCGAAGGTGATACAGATCTGCATTATTATGGGCACCCAATAAGGAGTATGGAAATTGTAAGAGATGAAGTAATTCCCGTTTTAAACAGAAAAGGCAATCTATTGTCGGATCAGGATGTGAAAAGATTGCTTTATTATGTGGAACATCATGATGATCGCATGAGCGTAAAGTTAAAACATGTCAGAAGACATTTGAAACTGGTGGATTTTGAGGAGTTTCAGAATTTTATGCTACTGCAGGTGGCAGATGCAAAGGCACATGTACTATTGCCAATTGTAGTACAACGAATAGAAACATGTACAAAGCTTGCAGGAGAGGAAGGACAAGATTTATATCAAAAGTTGTTAGAAGAGTAACAGGACATAAAGCAAAAAATGCTGTACTTAAACCTATAATAAGTACAAGGAAAGAAGGATTTATGAAAATTACGGCATTAGTTGAAAATACGACAAAAACGGACTGGCCGGTGGAACATGGGCTAAGCCTGTTCATTGAAACAGGTAATCATTGTATTCTTTTTGATACAGGGCAAAGTACTCTGTTTGCAGAAAATGCCAAACGACTTGGAATCAATCTCGAAGAAGCCGACATTTGTATTCTATCGCACGGACATTACGACCATGGTGGCGGTTTGAAGGAATTTGTAAGAATAAATCAGAAAGCTTCCATTTATATGAATCAAAATGCTTTTGGACTCCATTATCACGGAAAAGATAGATATATAGGATTGCCACGCCAATGGCTTCGGGACTTGGAACTTCAAAACAGAATCGTATATACAAACGGTGATGCAGTAATTGATGATGAGCTTATGCTTTGTGTGCCTTTGAGGGAAAAGCGTGTTCTAATGGGCAGTGCAGGTCTATGTGTGAAGGAGAATGGGAATTTTATTCCGGAAGAATTTTTGCATGAACATTACCTGATGATTCATGAAAATGAAAAACATGTTTTGATCAGTGGATGTTCACATCAGGGGATTATCAACATTATGGATTGGTATCAACCGGACGTTTTAGTGGGTGGCTTTCACTTTATGAAACAAGAATGTAATGATATATTGATTGAATACGGCAAAATGCTTTCAGAATATGACGCTGAGTATTATACCTGCCATTGTACGGGAGTAGAACAGTATGAGTTCTTAAAGCATTATATGAATCGTATTCATTATCTGTCTGAGGGTGAAATGATAAAGATCTAGTCATTATTTACACCTGAGATAAGCCACAAAATCTCAGGCGATAAATAGTGACTATTTTTTATTTAATACTGAATGAGTGGCTGGAGCGCTCCTAAAAGAGCCAGTAGAAAGCAGAAGAATAATTGCCATTTATGT
Source organism: uncultured Lachnospiraceae bacterium (assembly GCA_902773095.1). Lineage (GTDB taxonomy): Bacteria > Bacillota > Clostridia > Lachnospirales > Lachnospiraceae > Bovifimicola. The sequence goes on from CACYDA010000052.1 coordinate 3,208, forward strand.
CTGAATATTTTTTTGATTTCACCGGTATAGGATACTTCCATCATGCTATGAAGGATG
>CACYDA010000053.1 GCA_902773095.1 uncultured Lachnospiraceae bacterium
CAAATCACCCTGTAAGTATGGGAGATGATTATGAAAAATCAAATCAGCCTGGAAATGAAAATGTGAATTCAAATCTGGCAGAACCAATCCCGAATTTTGAGAAAATGGAAAAAGAGAATCGGGAGGAGTTGACAAAAATTGACGAAGCTAAAAATGGAAGGACTGATTATAAAAACCAGATTTTCATAGGTCTTATTATTTCTATTCCGGTTCTTGTGATTGTGCTTTCTCTTCTGACAAAGGCGGATGCAATGTTTGGGGAAGTTCTTTCTGAATTGCTGCTTGGAATTGATAGTATTGCAGATATCATTTCATGGCTGTTTTTTGCTCTATTTGCGTTTTTAGGAGCATATGGATGTGGCAGAGCACTGATGTTAAGACGTGTTCATATTAGTGAAAGAAATGTAAAGAAAGCGGGTGCAGTGACAGGTGTTACATTTGCAACAGTGTTTACAGTTGTATATATTCTATTTTGCACAGTGCAGATTATTACGATGGCAACCAATGGAAGAATTCTTCCTGAAGGATATACATATGCAAAATATGCCCGAACTGGTTTTTTTGAATTGATTACGGTATGTGTGATTAATATATGCATGGTAATTGTCTGCAGGATCAAATTTCAAACAAATCAAGTGTTAAAATTTTTGTTGACAGTCATTTCTATATGTACCTATTTTATAGGCGGATCATCAGCATACAGACTAATGCTGTATATTGAAAAATACAGACTTACTTTTTCAAGAGTTTTTGCATTTTGGGTTTTGTTTGCAGTGGCTTTGAACATGGTCGTTGTGATTATCTTTATTTATCGTGATAATATTAAATTGTATGAATATCTCCTTGTGTTAACAACAATACTGTTTTTGATTTTGGCGGCAATAAGGCCGGATCGTATTATAATGTCTTATAATATTGATAAATATGGAACCGGAAAAAGTGATAAGGTGTATCTTCTTTATGATGTATCGCTGGATGGTGCTGATCTACTGATTGATTCTGAAATGCGACAAGGTGGAGATAAGATTTCACAGGCTGACAAAGAACAATATTGTAGAGGAATTGTTCGCTGGTATGAAGAAAATTATAAGGGAGATATCAGAAAGTTTAACTATTCAAGGTATTGTGCGTATGTCAAAGCAAAAGAGTTTTTAAATGACTGATCAAGATGCCTGTGACAAATTTTGAAATATTATAGGAGAAAAGGAATGAAGGTGAATAAAAATTATGTATGTGCCTTTGTATATGGAATTTTTGGAAGTCTTGGAGCAATTTGTATGCTCAATTTAATATCAATGGCGGCATTTCATGAAAGATACAGACATCCCTATTCATATCCATTTTCATTGATAGCAGGTTTTGTGTCATTTGTTTTTTGTATCACAGCATTTGTGGCAAATCTTATATTTGTGAGCAGGGAATTAAATAAAGTAAAAATCTTATTCATTGAGGCAATTATTACGCTTGTATTTTTTGTAATGTTTCTCTATATATGGATGAATATATGGGAAAATGTGCATTATTGCTTTCTGGAAGGAAGTATGGACATCACCGGCAGACATCTGGGCCGGGTATGAAAGATAGAAAAATGCAAAGTGAGGAAAAATACCTTGACGAAAAAGTGAATCTATGTTACCTTATAAAAGATAAATCCATTGAAGATATTTGAAGTTGATTGGTAATGATTGCAGTGGATTAGAAATATAGAAAATGATGTTGAAGAGAAATAGTAGGCACAATTGAGATTTTCAGAGAGAAAGCGGTTGGTGAGAGCTTTTAGTCGGATTATGTTGAACCAGTCTCGGAGTCTTGAACGGAACAGACAATTGGGTTGTTGCCAAGAGATGTTTTATGAAGAATGTGGCAACAGATGAGAGAAAAGGAATGTCTAAGTAAGTTTCAACGGATTTCCACCGTTACAGGGAAAAGGTATTATTGTACCTGATGAGAGCAGATGTTTTCTGAATTTAGGTGGTAACACGGATATGTCAATTCGCCCTAAACTGATTATTGGTCAGTTTAGGGCTTTTTATTTCTATATTTAATTTTGAGATTAATGATCGTAAAAGGAGAGAAGAAAAATGGCAAATGAAAAGAAATTGGTAGAAGCGATCACTTCTATGGAAGATGACTTCGCGCAGTGGTATACGGATGTTGTAAAAAAAGCAGAATTGATGGGATATTCCAGTGTAAAAGGTTGTATGATTTTTAAACCGGCAGGATATGCAATCTGGGAGAATATACAAAAGGAACTTGACAGGAGATTCAAAAAAACAGGTGTGGAAAATGTGTATATGCCAATGTTCATTCCTGAGGGCCTCCTTGAGAAAGAAAAAGACCATGTAGAAGGATTTGCACCGGAAGCAGCATGGGTAACAGTAGGTGGTTCAAATCAACTTCAGGAAAGATTGTGTGTAAGGCCGACATCTGAGACGTTATTCTGTGATTTTTACAAAGATGAGATTCAGTCATACAGAGATTTACCAAAAGTTTACAATCAGTGGTGTTCTGTTGTAAGATGGGAAAAAGAAACACGCCCATTCCTTCGTTCAAGGGAGTTTTTGTGGCAGGAAGGTCATACTGCTCATGCTACAGAAGAGGAAGCAGAAGAGAGAACACAACAGATGTTAAATGTATATGCGGATTTCTGCGAAGAGGTTCTGGCAATTCCTGTTGTTCGTGGAAGAAAGACAGACAAAGAAAAATTTGCCGGTGCTAAAGCTACTTATACAATTGAGGCATTGATGCACGATGGAAAAGCGTTGCAGTCAGGAACCAGCCACAACTTTGGTGACGGATTTGCACAGGCATTTGGAATCCGGTATACAGATAAGGATAATAAATTAAAATATGTACATCAGACATCATGGGGAGTAACAACCAGATTAATCGGTGCCATCATCATGGTGCATGGTGACAATAGTGGACTTGTATTGCCACCAAGGATTGCTCCAGTCCAGGTTGAGGTGGTTCCAATCATGCAGAAAAAAGAGGGCGTTCTTGAGAAATCTTATGAAATCAGAGATATGCTTTCGAATTTCAGAGTGAAGGTTGATGACAGTGATAAGAGTCCGGGATGGAAACGTTCAGAACAGGAAATGAGAGGAATTCCTCTTCGTGTAGAAATCGGACCTAAGGATATTGAGGCAAATCAGGCAATTATCGCAAGAAGAGATACAGGTGAAAAAATCACAGTTGCCATGGATGAATTACCACAAACGGTTGAAACTCTTCTTGATACAATGCAAAAAGAAATGCTTGAAAGAGCAAGAAATCACAGAGATGCTCATACATCTGTAGCTTTAAATTATGAGGAGTTTAAGAAATCAGTGGAAGAAAAACCTGGATTTATAAAAGCAATGTGGTGTGGAAATCAGGAGTGTGAGGATAAAATTAAAGAGGAAACAACAGCTACATCAAGATGTATGCCATTTCATCAGGAACAGCTTTCAGATGTGTGTGTTTGCTGTGGAAAACCGGCAAAAGCAATGGTTTACTGGGGAAAGGCATATTAATTGGAATCATCAAAATCTGCTTTTGATACCATGATTACGATGAAAAAATGAAATGATAAAGGCTGCCCTATGAAGTAAGTAAATTTGACTTCATAGGGCAGCCTTTGATGGTTGGATCTTTTTGAACACTATATCATCGTTAATGGGAAAGTCGATAAATCAGGACTCCGTTATAATGTAATTCTTTGTTTTTATATTCCAGTGCAAATAAGATATCATTTTTATTGATATTGATTGGAAGAGAGATCTTGGCACAATTGATTATTACCATATAGGCATTTTCACTATCATCTTTTCGGATGTAGCTGATCACACGTGAATACTGATCAGATAAATCGGTAGAATCTGTATCAACTGAATCGCAAGAAATATCCGCTTCACCAGAAGTATTATTTCTGTCGGAAGAAATGACTTCGTCAGGGGCATTGATACTGTCAGAAGAAGTGACTTCGCAAGGAACAGTGATATTGTCAGAAGAAGTGACTCCGAAAGAAACGGCAGTTTTGTTGAAAGTATCTGATTCAATAGAAGAAATTGGTGGCTCCGGCAATGAAATGACAGAGGAGATATCAACAAATTCATAATCATTACTTCGCAGAGCAGGGATTGTTTTTCTAAGGTGAATTAATTTTTTAATAATAGAAATCTTGTCGTAATATTCACCTTTCATAATCTGTGCCCAAGGCATACATCGCCTACAGTCAGGATCATGATTTCCTTCCATTGCAATTTCAGTGCCATAATAGATGCACACGGTTCCCGGCATTGTGAAAAGTACGCTAAGCTGCTGATAAAATTTTGGAATGCTTTTCAGTTTAGTGACCAGTCGGATCGTGTCATGTGAATCTAATAGGTTAAATAATACCTGATTAATCTGTTCAGGATACAAGGTAAAACAACGATTAATGGCGTATTCGAAATCGGTGGATGTTTTTGTCTGATCTAGCCAGAAATCATTTACACTGTCAGTAAAAGGATAGTTCATCACTGAGTCAAACTCATCTCCACGAAGCCATGGGATAGAATCATGCCATGTTTCTCCTAAAATATAAAAATCAGGCTTGAGAGATTTTAATGTTTTATGCATTGCCTTACACAGGGTATGAGAAATTTCGCCCGCAACATCAAGACGGATGGCATCAATATCATATTTTTTAATCCAAGAAGAAATGACTTTTAAAATGTAACGGATGACTTTAGGATTATTGGTGTTTAGTTTTGGCATGCCGTCCACAAAAGCAAAGGCGTAATAATAGCCATTCACCGCATTTCTTCCTGTTTTAGACAGTGGCCATTTATTAATCATAAACCAGTCATAGTATTTTGATTCGGGACCATTTTTTAGTACGTCACGCCAAGGCTTAAAAAAAGCTCCCGAGTGGTTAAAGACACCATCCATCATCACACGGATACCACGCTTGTGAGCGTTCTTCACCATCAATGCCATATCTTCATCCGAACCAAAGTGAGGATCAATCTGCGTGTAACTGACGGTATCATATTTGTGATTGCTTTTGCCTTTACAGATCGGTGTGAGATAGATACCGGTAATGCCGAGTTTACTTAAATAATCCAGTTTGCTTGTGATACCCACAAGATCGCCACCGTAATAGTCAAAAGGATGAACTGATTTATCAGGAGCACGCCACGGTTTGACATTTTTAGGGTCTATTTCCTTGTTTCCGTTACAGAAACGGTCGATAAAAATCTGATACCAGATCGTTTGATTTACCCAATCCGGGGTGCGGATGATGTCAGATGGATTCATCCATGGAAACATAAAAAGCTGCTGGCGCCCGGTATAGGACTTTACTTCATCCGGTGTATAAAAGCGATCCTCATACAGATAGATTTGTTCGTTTTCGGTTTCAATTAGAAAATAGTAAGCAAGCCGTTTGAATTTGGGTTTGATTCTGGCGGTCCAGTAAATATGGTTTTCCAGACGTTTTTTTTCAGTCATTTTAAGTGGTGTACCGGTGAGACGGTGACCGCCTCCCATGATACCGGTCTTAAAAGGATCTGTATGCAGAAGAGTAACCTGTTCAATCTCATAACCGGTACGGATAGATATAACAATTGTATCCTCATCAAGGCAGTAGCAGTAATTATCCTGACAACGATGATAAATAGCTGATAAATTCATTTTTATGATCCTCCTTGGAATAGTTTGTACGCATGAATGATGCCCCCATATTGATCGGGAGATATCATTTGCTTTCGTTGATTTTGCAGCAGCTTAAGTAACTGTTATGGTATTTTTCATCGTATGTGACATCACTTCCGAACCATTCCGGTGGTGAAAACATCATGGCCTCATCAGAACTTGGAAACTCGACTTCGGCAATGATCAATCCTGAAAATGCTCCTTCAAAGATGTCAAGTTCAATCGTATAGGAAAGGTAGGAAATCGAATATCGTTTTTTTGTGATGATATTTCCATCTGCTTTCTTTAACAGATGCAGGTAACTTTCTTTTGTAAGAGGAAGATTGTATTCTTCTCTTGCCAAAAAACCTGATCCTTTATAGGTTAGATAATATTCATCATCCTGCTTCCTGATGCGTACAACCGGGTTCGTGCACAGATAAGCCTGCTCAATACGATGGTAACTGACACCTGACAGGTCAGGCAGGGAATGAATTAAAAATTTACGTTCTATTTCCATTGTTTGCTCCTTGTTTTCATTGTGATAAAGATTAGGTATAACTTTGTTGTTTTACTAGAAAAGCCTGATTACATTCTAACATATTTTGAGGGATAAAAGCTACCTTTTCATTAAAAAAAGTAACTATGAAAAAATAAAAAAATATGTTATAATCCGAGGTATTACAGACTACATCATACGGTGAAATAGAATTAGGAAATGGAGAGGTAGGACATGAGTTTAGTTTATGTATTTCTTGCAGATGGATTTGAAGAGATTGAGGCACTGACAACAGTAGATTTATTGAGACGTGCAGGAATTGAGACAAAGACTGTTTCAATTAGCGAAAAGTATGAAGTATTAGGAGCTCATAAGATTGAGGTGAAAGCGGATCTGCTTTTTGATGAGGCAGATTTTGAAAAGGCAGATATGATTTTTCTTCCGGGAGGGATTCCGGGAACACCGAATCTTGCAGCTCATAGGGGACTTACGGAACAGATTCTTGCGTTTCACAAGCAAGGAAAAAAATTGGCGGCAATATGCGCAGCTCCCGGCATATATGGGGAGTTAGGCCTGTTGGAAGGAAAGGCAGCAACATGTTATCCGGGATTTGAGGACAAATTAAAAGGAGCCCTTCCTACAGAGAAAAAAGTGATTACCACAGATCATATCACAACTGCAAGAGGCATGGGAGTTTCAATTGAGATGGGACTGGAGCTTATAAAGGTGTTAGACAGTGAAGAAAAGGCAAAGAAAATCGCATCTCAGATACAATATGCATCAATTGGATGAAGAGATTGTTGTTTTTGTAAATAAAATGTATTTTAGTCTATTTTTTTGGAATAAAAAATATAGACTAAACTAATTTGGTATGTTATAATACCATGATGTGACATTGCCTATTTATGGAATATTTTTATATATAGCAGAATGGAGGAAATTATAAAATGAGTTTACAGGTTGAAAAGCTCGAGAAGAATATGGCGAAGCTTACAATTACAGTTGGAGCAGATGAGGTTGAGAAAGCTATAGAGAGAGCTTACCAGAAACAGAAGTCAAAAATCAGCATCCCTGGTTTTAGAAAGGGTAAAGTACCTCGTAAGATGGTAGAGAAGATGTATGGAGCAGGCGTTTTCTATGAAGATGCTGTGAATGATATGATTCCTACAGCTTATGAAAATGCAGTAAATGAAAGTGAATTAGAAATTGTTTCACAGCCAAAGATTGACGTGGTTCAGATCGAGGCAGGAAGTGATTTTATCTTTACGGCAGAAGTTGCTATAAAGCCTGAAGTTGAGCTTGGTGAATATACCGGAGTAGAAGTTCCTAAGGCAGACATATCAGTGACAGATGAAGAGATTATGGCGGAAATCGATAAGGAAAGAGAGCAGAATGCCAGAATTATTACTATTGAAGACAGAGCAGTAGAAGATGGTGATATGACTACAATCGATTTTGAAGGATTTGTTGACGGAGTTGCCTTTGAAGGGGGAAAGGGAACTGATTATCCTTTAACAATCGGTTCGCATTCTTTTATTGATACATTTGAAGAACAGTTGATTGGAAAGAATATAGGGGAAGAAACAGAAGTAAATGTTACATTCCCTGAGGAATATCATGCAGAAGAATTAAAAGGCAAACCGGCGTTATTTAAGGTAACAATCAAGGAAATTAAGAAAAAAGAATTACCTGAGCTTGATGATGAGTTTGTAGAAGAAGTTTCAGAATTCTCAACAGTTGATGAATACAAAGAAAGTATCAGCAATAACATTAAAGAAAAGAAAGAGAATGAAGCGAAGGCGGCAAAAGAAGATGCTGTTATTGAAAAGATTATTGAAGGTGCAACAATGGAGATTCCGGATCCTATGATTGATGCGCAGGTGAATCAGATGGCACAGGATTTTGCAAGAAGACTTACTTCACAGGGACTTTCACCGGAACAGTACTTCCAGTATACAGGTACAACAGCACAGATGCTTCATGAACAGATGAAGCCACAGGCTCTCAAACGAATCCAGAGCAGACTTGTTCTTGAGGCTGTAGCTGCGAAAGAGAATTTTGAAGTAACAGAAGAAGAGTTAAACGAAGAAATCGAAGAGATGGCATCATCTTACCGGATGGAAGCTGATAAGTTAAAAGACTTACTTACAGATGCGGATCAGGATAACATTAAGAAAGATATTCAGGTAAAGAAAGCAATTGAATTTGTAACATCAAATGCAAAAGAAGCATAATGAGCTTTTGCATTATTGAATAGTGTAATATAACAGAAAATAGTGGGTTCGCGACTGCGAACCCTAAACTGGAATAAGGAGGGTTTCGATATGAGTTTGGTACCTTATGTCATTGAACAGACAGGAAGAGGCGAAAGGTCTTATGATATATATTCAAGACTTTTAAAGGACAGAATTATATTTTTAGGGGAAGAGGTGAATGAGGTTACAGCGAGTCTTGTTGTGGCACAGCTTTTATTCTTGGAATCAGAAGATCCTTCAAAGGACATTCATCTTTATATTAACAGTCCGGGTGGTTCTGTTACAGCCGGATTTGCGATTTACGATACAATGAATTATATCAAATGTGATGTTTCTACGATCTGTATTGGTATGGCTGCAAGTATGGGAGCATTTTTATTATCAGGCGGCGCAAAAGGCAAGAGACTTGCCCTTCCAAATGCAGAGATTATGATTCATCAGCCTCTTGGAGGAGCACAGGGACAGGCAACAGAGATTAAGATTGTAGCAGACCATATACTGAAAACACGTAAGAAATTAAATGATATTCTTGCGAAGAATACCGGAAAACCAATAGAGGTAATCGAAGTAGATACAGAAAGAGACAACTATATGGATGCCTATCAGGCAATGGAATATGGTCTGATTGACAAAGTGATTGAAAATAGATAATTATATTGTTAACACAATAACAGAATGGAAGGAAAAGTATGGCAAGAAATGAAGAATGCAGATGTTCTTTCTGTGGCAAACCGGAATCTAAGGTGAGAAAACTGCTTGCCGGACCGGCAGGAGTATTTATCTGTGATGAGTGCCTTGATGTTTGTAATGATATCATGGAAGAAGAACTCGAATATGAGTCAGATGGAAGCTCTGAGTTTGACATTAATCTATATAAACCAAAAGAAATTAAAGAATTTCTTGATGAATATGTCATAGGTCAGGAAGAAGCAAAGAAAGTATTATCTGTTGCAGTATATAACCATTATAAGAGAGTTTTAGGAAAGAATGATTTAGGTGTAGAAATTCAAAAGAGTAATATACTTTTACTTGGACCTACCGGTTCCGGAAAGACATATCTTGCGCAGACGCTTGCAAAGATTTTGAATGTTCCATTTGCAATTGCAGATGCAACGACGCTTACGGAGGCGGGATATGTTGGTGAAGATGTTGAAAACATTCTTTTGAAAATTATACAGGCGGCTGATTATAATATCGCAAAAGCTCAATATGGAATTATCTATGTCGATGAAATTGATAAGATTACAAAGAAAGGTGAGAATGTTTCCATCACCCGAGATGTATCAGGTGAAGGTGTACAGCAGGCTCTGCTCAAAATTTTAGAGGGTACAATTGCTTCTGTTCCACCACAGGGAGGAAGAAAACATCCAAATCAGGAAATGCTGCAGATTGATACCACAAATATCCTGTTTATCTGTGGTGGCGCTTTTGACGGATTGGAAAAGATTATAGAAGCGCGAATGGATAAGAAATCAATTGGTTTTAACAGTGAGCTTTCTACAAGAAAAGAAGATACGATCGATGAATTATTCCCACTGGTAATGCCACAGGATCTTGTGAAATTCGGATTGATTCCGGAATTTATCGGAAGAGTTCCTGTCAATGTAGCATTGGAATCATTGGACAGAGCTTCATTAATTAAGATTTTAAAAGAGCCAAAGAATGCCTTGATCAAACAGTACAAAAAATTATTTGAACTGGACAATGTAAATCTGGAGTTTACAGATGATGCAGTAGAAGTGATTGCGGATAAAGCGATTGAAAGAAAAACCGGAGCGAGAGGTCTCCGCTCGATTATGGAAGATGCACTCATGGATATTATGTATGAGATTCCATCTGATGAGACGATTGAAAAATGCGTGATCACAAAACAAGTAGTAGAAGATGGTGCAGAGCCGGAACTTGAGAGAATTGATGAAAAAGAATTGAAGAGACTCGGTGCTAAAAAGAGGTTTGTATGATAATAAAAAACGCAGAACTTGAGACTGTTTGTGGAATCACAAGTAAGTTGCCTATCAATGAGTATCCTGAAATAGCCTTTGCAGGCAAATCAAATGTGGGAAAATCTTCGCTGATCAATGGTTTGCTTAACAGAAAATCTCTTGCGAGAACATCAGGACAACCGGGAAAGACACAGACAATCAATTTTTATAACGTGAATAAAGAATTGTATTTCGTAGATTTGCCGGGATATGGATATGCAAAGGTATCGAAAGAGGTTCAGAAAAAATGGGGTGACATGATTGAAAAATATTTGAAAACCTCAAAGCAGTTAAAGGCAGTGATGCTTTTGATTGATATTAGGCATGAGCCGTCCGAAAATGATAGGGATATGTATGAATGGATTGTATATCATGGTTTTCATCCGATTATTATAGCCACAAAGGCTGATAAGATTAACCGAAGCCAAATACAAAAGCACATCAAGATGATTAAAACATCACTTAATGTGCTTCCTGATACGATTGTGATTCCATTTTCTGCTACGACAAAACAAGGACGTGATGAAATACTTGATACTATTTCATCAGCGATTTCATAACAAATTTATATATTTCCTGACTAGCGTCTTTCCATTGGTTACACATGGAGGACGCTACTTCTTTTGTAGGGACTGACACATTAATCTCAATCAGAGTTCCCTGTCCTTCTTTTACCTGACAATGAACGATATAGTCACTGGTTGTTGCTGATTTGTAATAATCTGCAATCGTGCCGACTTCATTTCTGAGTTCATATTTGTTTTCCATCAGATAAATATCCATATCGTCTACCATTGCTCCCGGAATTTTATTGACAAAAAAGCCGAGTGTTTCACTTCCTTCTGAAGTGATATGATAATAAGAGGTATTGCGAACAGTTTCAACACTGATCAGATGAGAATCAATCAATTCGTTAATCACCTGCTGTAACGTAAAATAGCTCGTGTAATTTTTTTCAGAAAAGAATTCCGTAAGCTGGGCATTGGTAAGTGGAAAATTAACCTTGTTAAGCATGTACAAAATAATTAATTTATATAGTGTCGATGATTCAAGAACCATTTTGATACCTCCTTCCCTGAATAATATCATGTTCTTTAAAAAATTGATTAATATGGTTGAGTACTCTTTTTTTATCTGCACTCCAAAGTGGTGCAAGCAAATCATTTTTATTTCCATCTCCTGTGAGCCTGTGGATCACAATGTCCGGCCTTAAATTTTCAATACAGGCAGCTAAAATCTCTGTATACTCTTCCAGGGATAATACGTTGAATTGGTTTTCTTTGTTCAGATAATAATCTGCCAAATCTGTATTCTTTAGTACATGCAGCAACTGGAGTTTAATGCCTCCGATTGGAAAATGATTTAAATATCTGACTGATTCTAAAATATCTTCAACCCCCTCATGTGGAAGACCAATGATGAGGTGAACAACAACATTGATACCAATCGATGCCAGATTAGCAGCAGCATTGTCAAACACAGAAAGATCATAACCACGTCTGATCAATGCAGCAGTACGTTCGTGAATTGTCTGAAGTCCCAACTCAACAAAAACAGGTTTGATTTTGTTAAGCTCAGATAATAGATGTAGTACATCATCATCAAGACAGTCCGGTCTGGTTGCAATGGATAATCCGACGATATCATCAGGAGAGATTGCCTCGTAAAAAAGCTTTCTCAGATACTGTACAGGGGCGTAAGTATTTGTGAATGCCTGAAAATAGGCTATATACTTCCCTGAACTGATTTTATTTGAAACACGGCTTTTAGCCTGTTCTATCTGTGTCAGAATTGGTAAAGAGTGGGATGGTGTAAAGTCACCGGAACCACCGAGGCTGCAAAAAATGCAGCCTCGGGTTCCTAAAGTCCCATCTCTGTTAGGACAAGTCATACCACCATTTAAAGAAATCTTATATACTTTTGAGCCGAAACGCTCTCTGTAATAATTATTTAGAGTGTATATTTCTGCCATCTGGTTCAATATTATCCATAACTGCTTTTGCTACAGCATTCTTTACTTCCGGATTAAATGCTTCAGGAAGAATAAAATCTTCACAGAGTTCATCATCTTTTACAAGATCTGCGATAGCCTTGGCAGCTGCAAGTTTCATTTTTTCTGTAATTTTGGAAGCACGTCCTTCAAGAGCGCCTTTGAAGATACCAGGGAATGCAACAACATTATTTACCTGATTAGGGAAATCAGAACGTCCTGTTCCGACAATTCTTGCACCAGCCGCTTTTGCAACATCCGGCATAATCTCAGGTACAGGATTTGCCATAGCGAGAATAATTGGATCGGCATTCATTGATTGAACCATTTCAGCGTTTACCACATCAGGAGCGGATACGCCGATGAAAATATCTGCACCCGCAAGGGCATCTTTAAGAGAACCTGTGATATTGTCAGGATTTGTAATAGAAACCATTGATTTTTTCATCTCATTAAGATTTTCGCGATTCGCACTGATAATGCCGGTAGTGTCGCAGATGATAATATTTGAAAAACCGTATGAAAGCAATAGTTTTGTAATGGCAATACCGGCACTTCCGGCACCGTTTACTACGATTTTACATTCTTCTTTTTTCTTTCCTGTTATTTTTAAACTATTGATAATAGCAGCTAAAACAACAATAGCAGTGCCGTGCTGGTCATCATGGAACACAGGAATATCCAGCAATTCCTTAAGTCTTGATTCAATCTCAAAACATCTAGGGGCTGAAATATCTTCCAGATTGATACCTCCAAAAGAAGGAGCAATATTAACAACGGTTTTGATAATTTCCTCTGTATCCTGTGTGTCAAGACAGATTGGGAAAGCGTTGACATCACCAAAGGACTTGAATAATACAGATTTTCCTTCCATTACCGGCATAGCAGCATAAGGACCGATGTTGCCTAGACCAAGCACCGCGCTCCCGTCTGATACGACAGCGATAGTATTTGATTTAATCGTATATTTATATGCGGCTTCCCTGTCATCTGCGATTACTTTGCAAGGCTCCGCCACACCTGGTGTATAGGCAAGAGCTAAATCTTCTCTTGTTTTAATCTCACACTTTGATTCTGTAGTAAGTTTTCCGCCCCATTGTTCATGAAGCATTAAAGATTTTTCGTTAGTTGTCATGATAAATTCCTTTCTTATACTCATTGTTATATATTCTTGAATAATTGAATAAACATGATGTGAATAATACCCATGTAGTATATAATAACATATTATTTTTAAATTTACACTATCATTTTAAAAAAAACTGTAGTATAATGACAGTGATAGTTGCAATTCTGATGCTTTTTGCAAAGTAGAATAATGAATCGTAACATATTGATGAAAATCAAATCTAATATCAGCATATCAATTTAGAAATCTCCCAAAGAGTATTGATAATTTCATAGTAAATCAAAGTAACTGACCATGCCGGGTAATTGATGAAATGTGATACCGGCCGGATGTTTTTTATGGTGCGGTCTGGTTAGGTAAAAGTATGAGGATTCGTTGTTCGGTAAGAAAGATTCGGACAGAATGTTCAAGTTGTAATAAAATCAAATTGATTGACAGCACAGTATCATATATTAGTATGATTTGGCTGTTAGACAGGGGGTATTATGATAAGTGGTTTTTGAAATGTAAATATTTGGGAATGAAATGAATAAGAAAAGGAGAAGGGATTTTTTATCCAAAATAGGAGAATGCGAGAAAAATTAGAAACTTTACCGGTTAAGGAATTACGTGAAATTGCCAAACAATTAGAGATTAAATCTGTGATGAAACTGAAAAAAACAGAACTCATAGAGGAAATCATTATGGTATCATCTGCAACAGAACCGGAACTTACAAAAGATAAGATGGAAGGAAAAAAGGACAGCATGGAAAACAACGCAAAAAGTCAGGATGCCTGTGACGTCTTGGAAAAGGAAAAAACAGACGAAAAGAAACAGTTTGTAATTGAGGAGAATCCGGAACCGGAAGTGAAGGAGGAACCGATTATTGCGGAAGGGATTTTAGAGGTTATGCCCGATGGATATGGTTTTATCAGGTGTGAGAATTTTCTTCCCGGAGAGAATGATGTATACGTATCACCATCGCAAATCAGACGATTTAAACTGAAAACAGGCGATATTTTAAATGGTGATATGCGGCAGAAAAACATTAATGAAAAATTTGGTGCAATGACACATTTAAATAAGATTAACGGAATTACGGTAGAGCATATGCAGCGAAGACCGAATTTTGAGGATTTGACGCCAATCTTTCCCGACAAGCGACTTAGGATGGAAACCAGCAAAGAGAATATGGCTGCGAGGATTGTTGATTTGATCTCACCAATTGGAAAGGGTCAGAGAGGAATGATCGTTTCACCGCCAAAAGCCGGTAAGACGACACTGTTAAAGCAGATTGCCGGTTCCATATTGGTGAATAATCCTGATATGCATATGATTATTCTTCTGATTGATGAAAGACCTGAGGAAGTAACTGACATCAGAGAAGCGATACATGGGGCAAATGTGGAAGTGATTTATTCTACGTTTGATGAATTACCGGAGCATCACAAAAGAGTATCTGAGATGGTGATTGAAAGAGCGAAGAGACTTGTTGAGATGAAGCAGGATGTCATCATATTACTTGACAGTATTACAAGACTTGCGAGAGCCTACAATATGACAATTCCACCATCAGGAAGAACCTTATCGGGAGGACTTGATCCGGCAGCGCTTCATATGCCGAAAAAATTCTTTGGTGCAGCAAGAAATATGAGAGAAGGCGGAAGTCTTACCATTCTGGCAACAGCGCTTGTTGATACAGGGAGTAAAATGGATGATGTTGTATTTGAAGAGTTCAAGGGAACCGGAAATATGGAACTTGTACTTGATAGAAAATTGCAGGAAAGGAGAGTATTTCCTGCAATTGATATCGTAAAATCAGGGACAAGACGGGAAGATCTGCTTTTATCGGAAGAGGAAAGGGAAGCGGTGTACCTTATTAGAAAGTCGACAAATGGAATGAAAGCAGAAGAGTCAGTAGAAAAAATCCTTGATTTGTTTTCTAAAACAAAGAATAATCGTGAATTTGTTCAGAATATAAAAAAATGCTTGCATTAATCAGTGTTATATGATACAATTTAAAAGCTGTTTTTAGAAATATGATTGGCGAGAGCCATTTGCATATCATTAATTGTAGAGAGGTGAAATGAGATGAAAGAAGGTTTACATCCAACATACTATCAGGCAAAAGTAGTTTGCAACTGTGGAAATGAATTCGTAACAGGTTCAACAAAGGAAGATATCCACGTAGAAATCTGTTCAAAATGTCATCCGTTCTACACAGGTCAGCAGAAAGCTACTGCAGCTCGTGGTAGAATTGATAAGTTCAATCGTAAGTATGGCATGACAGGAAATAAATAGGTCTGAAATATAAAGGCTGTCACTGGTAGCTTCTATTTTGCATGGAAGCCGTTTTGTGACAGCCTTTCTTTGGATTGAAGTTATATTATGGTTATGAAGGTTGCAGGAATTGGATGCAAAAAGAGGTATTGTTGATGAAGAGTTCGGGAATTGGCGGACAGGCAGTGCTTGAAGGCATAATGATGAAAAACCAGGATCGGTATGCTGTAGCTGTCAGAAAGCCTGATCAGGAAATTGAAGTGTGTGTAAAGGAGTATAAGTCAATTGCCAAGGGTAGGAAATTGCTAAATCTTCCTTTTATACGCGGGATATTCAGTTTTATAGATTCTCTTGTTCTCGGAATGTCTACCTTGATGTACTCTTCACAGTTTTATGAAGAGGAAGAGGAGAATGAAACAGGGAAGAAAGAATCAGAAAATGAAAAAGAACTAAAAAAATCTGAAAAAAATTCGGATAATGCATTTAAAGATACGACAGAAAGTGTTATAATGACAGTAACGGTTATTTTTTCGGTCATTTTAGCGCTAGGACTCTTTGTGGTTTTGCCGAGCCTTATCTCTGATTTCGCAAAAAAGAAATTTGCGATTTCATCTTATACAGCGGTGGCAGTGATAGAGAGTGTAATTAAGTTGATATTATTCTTATTATATATTATACTTATTTCCAGAATGGAAGATATTCAGAGGACTTTTATGTATCATGGCGCAGAGCATAAATGCATAAACTGTATTGAACATGGTAATGAGTTGAATGTTGAAAATGTTTTGAAAAGTTCGAGACTTCATAAAAGATGTGGAACAAGTTTTTTGTTTCTTGTAATGGCGATCAGTATTGTGTTTTTTATTATGATACCGGTGCAGCAACCGGCATTGAAGATACTTGTACGATTATTGTTGATTCCTGTCATTGCAGGAGTGTCTTATGAGGTATTGCGATTTGCAGGAAGTCATGATAATTTATTTGTAAAGGTTGTGAGTGCTCCCGGTCTTGCATTACAAAAACTGACAACAAAAGAACCGGATCCACAGATGGCAGAGGTGGCGATCAAAGCGGTGGAAGCGGTTTTTGACTGGAGAGAATATCTAAAGAATCTTGAAGAGGATGAACCGGAGAAGTAAGAGTATTTTTTTATATTTCGTTTTTTTTATTTTGTTCTTAATTTTATAAAGTATTAATTGTATGGGAATGCTTTATTACGATAAATGGCGGGGAATGAAAGAGTGGTGGTATTTAAATGAAGTACGCCGAGATGGTAAAGCAAGGGCAAATCAGATTATTCAAAGCGGGTATCATGGATGCAGATACTGATGCGTGGATTTTACTGGAAACAATTTGCTGTGTTTCACAAGTGGATTATTTTACCAGGATGCATGATGAAGTGCCGGATGATGCGATGCAGGCATATTTTAAAGCAATTGACAAGAGAAGTACACATTATCCGTTGCAGTATATCATTGGAGAATGGGAATTTATGGGACTTAGGTTCAAAGTGAATGAGAGTGTATTGATTCCCAGACAGGATACAGAATTAATCGTGGAAACGGCAATGAGGATTATTGAGGATTTTTTCAATGAGCAGGACAGAACGTTGGATGTAATTGATTTATGCACAGGAAGTGGCTGTATTGCGATTAGTCTTGCAAAAAAATATGAGAATGTTAATATGGTCGGAACGGATATTTCAGCGGATGCATTGCATCTTGCAAAGGTAAATGCAGAATTGAATAAAGTTGATAATGTTCAGTTTATCAAGAGTGATTTGTTTTTAGAGATTGAGGCAGATTTCGATTCAAGGCATAAGGAGTTTGATGTGATTATTTCGAATCCGCCTTATATCCGCTCGAAAGAAATTGAAAAGCTTATGCCGGAAGTCAAAGACTACGAGCCAAGGCTTGCTCTTGATGGCGATAATGACGGACTGATATTTTATAAAAAAATATGCGCACAAAGTCGTGGACATTTGAGGAAAAAAGGATGTCTTATTTTGGAAATAGGATATGATCAGGCAGATGCTGTTACCGCTATATTGGAAAAAAATGTATACAGAGATATACAGGTGATCAAGGATTGGTCAGGAAATGACAGAGTGGTGGTTGCATACAGATAGCTGAAATTTTTCTGTAATAGGGATTTGTGATACAGCACAGGAACGGCAGGATTACTAATTACATGGATATTAAGTAATTTGGAGGCAAATATGTTTGACAGATTAGACGATCTATTAAGAAGATATGAAGAATTGATGTTAGAGTTGAATGATCCTTCTATTGCGAATGATCAGGTAAAATTCAGAAAATTGATGAAAGAACAGTCGGATCTGACGCCGATTGTTGAGGCATATAAAGAATACAAAGGATGTAAGGAAACAGTAGAGGAAAGTCTTGCGATTCTTGATGAGGAAAGTGATGAAGAAATGAGAGAACTTGCCAAGGAAGAATTGAATGTGGCCAAAGAAAGAATTGAAGAGCTTGAAAGGCAGATTAAGATTTTGCTGTTACCGAAAGATCCAAATGATGACAAGAATGTTATCGTGGAAATCAGAGCCGGTGCCGGTGGTGATGAAGCAGCTTTGTTTGCGGCAGAAATATACCGTATGTATGTTCATTATGCTGAGACAAAGAGATGGAAAGTGGAATTGATGGAATTTGAGGAAATTGGAATTGGCGGTATGAAGAATGTTACTTTTATGGTAACAGGTTCAGGAGCTTATTCTGTACTCAAATACGAATCAGGAGTACACAGAGTGCAGCGTGTGCCGGAGACAGAATCAGGTGGCAGGATACATACTTCTACGATTACAGTTGCGGTGATACCGGAGGCAGAAGAAGTAGACATTCAGATTGATGAAAAAGACATTCGTATCGATGTAATGCGTGCATCGGGAAATGGCGGACAGTGTGTCAATACAACGGATTCGGCCGTTAGACTTACTCATTTTCCAACCGGTATTGTAGTATACAGTCAGACTGAAAAGTCGCAATTGCAGAATAAAGCAAAGGCATTTGCATTGCTTCGTTCCAAACTTTATGATATGGAATGTCAGAAGGCACATGATGCAGAGGCAGAGGCGAGAAGAAGTCAGATCGGTACAGGCGACCGTTCAGAGAAGATTCGAACATACAATTTCCCGCAGGGACGTGTGACAGACCACAGAATCGGGTTGACGCTTTACAAGCTGGATAAGATTATGAATGGAGATATTCAGGAAATTATTGATGCATGTATCGCAGCAGACCAGGCAGCAAAGCTTAGTAAGCTGGATGAAAGTGCATAATGATAAATGGTGATGTTAGGCAGAGAACAAGTTCTCTGCCTACTCGCTTTTTTTTTTAGGAAATTCCTCAGAGTTTCTGCATATGATATTAATGGAAGTATATGAAGGAGAATATTTTATGCAGGGTTTTAATCCGTTTGAGGAGACACCGTTGCCAATTGAGAAAATTTTTATGGATTGGAATATGATGTATCCAAAACCATACAATAAAAATACAGTTGATGCCTATACAAAGACAAGAATTATTCTGATGAATGGTACAGAGTTTGAGGCACAGTGGTTTTCGAGAAATTTTTCAAGACATTGCAAAGACAATGATTTAAGGCGGGAGCTGGCTTTGGTACGACGAAGCGAGCAGCAACAGCAAAAAAGGATTTCATGTCTTAAGCCAAAGGATGAAACAATCCTGGAACATACCATCGGATATGAGCAGCTTGCCGTAGATTTGACGGCGGTGCTGGCATTAGATGAGCCGGATTGTAATGTGAGAAATGCATTGAATTTTGCACTTCTTGAAGACTTTGATCATTTGTACAGATACTCTAATCTGTTAAATCTGGAATATGGGGAATATCCCGAGAAACTGGTAGGCGGTTATACTGAGATCATGCCTGCAAGACCGACAATAGCGGAACACCGTCATCCGTGTGACAGTATTTTCAAATACATTAATAATGAAACAGCTGAATTGAGAACAAAATTACATGTTAATATCATTACGGCTGCGGAACAGCAGACAATGAATTATTATATGAATGTCGCGCCATTCTATTGTAAATCAGATATAGGAAGAAGATTGTACCAGGAAATCGGTATGATCGAAGAAGAACATGTAAGTCAGTATGAAAGCTTAAAAGATACAAGGGCAACATGGCTGGAAGATTTGCTCATGCACGAATATACAGAATGCTACTTGTACTATTCATGTATGATGACAGAATGCGATAACAGAATCAAGAATATCTGGGAGGAATGTCTTGTTCAGGAAATCGCACATCTTCATAAAGCAAAAGATTTGCTGGAAAAATATGAAGGAAAAGAATGGCAGGAAGTTATTCCTTGTGGAACATTTCCGGAGGTTTTAAAACTTGGTCCGAATATTGAGTATGTTCGTGATATCATTGGGGCAACAACCGGTAATACACAAAAATGTGAAGATGTAGTTGCAATATTTGATTTGCCAATGGATGCTGATTTCTATCAGTATCAGAACATTGTAAATGGGGATGTTAACAGTGTGGCTAGTCATAGAATCATTGAACAGCATATTAGGAATATGGGTATCGATTACAGATATGAGGTGGGTCCAAATCCACTGATGCCGCTTCGAAACAGAAGGATGGATAATACATCCATTGCACGTTATCCGAAGGCAACACCGGTATCTTCTACAGTAGCGGGCAAGACTTCTGATTGCAAAAGAAGACCGATGCCAATGCCTCCAATGCAACAACCGATGCAGCAAAAAGTGAAGTGGGGAAACAGATAGTGTAGTTTTTATTTGCATTCGCTGAAGAAAAAGCAATTAAAGGGCGGATTGAATCAGTTGAATTGATAGAAATCCCGCCCTATATTAATCTAATCTGGTGAACAAATGAAAGAAAGGAATGGTAATGATGGATCACAGAGAAAAAATGGACAGGCAGTTTGAATTCTGCCGAGAGATTGACAAGGAAAAATTCATTGGAAGACAGACATATTTAACTGACGGAGTCAGAAAGGAAAATGATGCAGAACATGCATGGCATATGGCAGTAATGGCCTTAATCCTGAGTGAATATTCAAATGAAAAGCTTGATTTATTAAAAACCATAGCTATGATTCTAATGCATGATGTGGTAGAAGTAGATGCGGGGGATACGTATGCCTATGACGAAGAAGGAAAAAAAACACAGGCGGAAAGGGAGTTAAAAGCGGCAGAAAGATTGTACGGTCTATTGCCGGAAAAACAGGCAGAAAAATTCAAAAACTTATGGTTGGAATTTGAAGAACAAAAAACACCGGAGGCAAAATTTGCCAGAACAATGGATAATATTCAGCCTCTTATGTTAAATGCGGCAAGTAATGGCAAAGCATGGGAAGAACATGGCGTTCATTTAAGCCAGATTTTAAAAAGAAATGAAAAAACAATGGAAGGGTCAGAAAAACTGTGGGAGTATGCAAAAGAAAATTTTATTGATCCGAATATCAAAAATGGGAAAATTGATACATCAAAGCATGAAAAAACTTGATGCATGTTTCTTGACAAAAAAAACACACTATGGTATTCTATGCGAGGTAGGTACAACTAACGAATGTTAGAATATATATTTAATGGTTAGACAAACAAAACCAATATTGTTTGGCTGTCAGTGTGTTTGCAATCAAGTATGTTGAATTATAGAATTATGTGTTAGAGAGGCATTTTAAGTGAAAAAGATGAATCATAGAAAAATTCTATCATTATGTATGTGCGTAGTATATTGTTCGTTGCTTGTTTCTTGTGGAAGCTCTTCGGCGAAGAACACAAATCAAATCAATGGGAATGAATCGGTAACGAAAGTGTTTGAAAATGAAAAGAATGCGGATGAAACCGATACAAATGAAAACAACAATTCACAGGAAGAAAAGAAAGATGATGTTTCAGCGAGTGGTGACATATTTGCTATGGATACATATATGACGGTTCTGGCTTATGGAAGTCATGCTGATGAAGCGGTGAAAGAAGCATTGAAAGAGATTGAAAGACTTGATGGAATGCTTTCGGCAACCGACAAGGACAGCGAGATTTATGAGCTTAACATTCATCATGGCGGTCATTTATCAGACGATGTCTCTGATTTGATTGAGAGATCGAAAGAAGTCTATGAGAGCACAGGTGGAAAATTCAATATTGCAATCTATCCGATTGTTGAAATATGGGGATTTGCCAGTGGAAATTATCGGGTTCCTAATCAGGATGAGATTGATGCACTGCAGGAGGATATTGATTTTTCTAAGATAGAATTTGAGAAAAACAGTAAGTCACTGGTGTATGGATCAGAAAAGATGAAGATTGACCTTGGAGGAATTGCCAAGGGATACACATCTGCAAGGATTATGGATATTTTTAGAAATTTAGGGGTTACCAGTGGAATTGTGAATCTTGGAGGAAATGTACAGGTGCTGGGAATGAAGCCGGATGGAAGTGAGTGGAAGGTTGCTATACAAAATCCGGTTGAAGAGGAAAGTTATATTGGTGTAGTAAAGGTGCATGATAAGGCAGTGATTACATCAGGAGGTTATGAGAGATACTTTGAGGAAAACGGAGTAAGATACCATCATATTATTGACCCGGATACCGGATTTCCTGCCAATACCGGATTGATTTCAGTATCAATTATATGTGCAGATGGTACCTTGGCAGACTGCCTTTCCACTTCTCTTTTTATCATGGGAAAGGATGGAGCAATTGAATACTGGAAAATGCATCAGGGGGAGTTTGATATGATTTTGTATACTGAGGATGAAGAATTGTTTATTACGGAAGGAATTGCAGATTCATTTATCAGTGAATCTAAAATAACTGTCATTAGTGAATAAGTTTTGAGGTTTGAAACTATAAAAATAGATCACATAAATGATGCTTTTATTAGGCGGGAGGAGAATTGTCATGAAAAGTTCAAAGAGATTATCAGTACTTGCACCGATACTATCGGTTGCGGTAGTTGGAACATGTATCGGGATTTCGTTAACACGATACGATGCACCTGTCTATCAGGTTCAGGCATTTGAGAATGATCTTTTATTGGAAGAGCCACAAGGTGATGAAGAGATAGATCATGATTATAAGATGCAGGATAAAAATGATGAACAGGAAGATGAGATCAATAAGACAAGAACTGAAAATATTGCTGCTGAATTCGAACTTGAAGATGGCATTTATGAAGGAAGTGGAATCGGATTTTCAGGGATAATAAGGGTATCAGTAGAAATAAAGAATAAAAAAATTGTCAGTATTAATATTATAAGTAACGAAGATGATGAGGCTTTTTTTAATCGTGCAAAAGCTGTTACGGATAGTATGATCGCCATGCAAAGTACAGATGTGGATGTGGTATCGGGCGCAACCTACAGCTCGAAAGGAATCATTGAGGCAGTCAAAAATGCAGTGAGCCAGGCAATTGTAAGTGAGTCAGCTCATGCGAGTATATTAGACGGATATGAGAAAAATGTGAACAACATTAACGGTAGTTCTAGTGAAAGTGATAATCAAAGTTCTTCTGATAATGAAAAAATATATCCTGAATCAGATGTGGTACCAAAAATATCAGGCAACTTTCCATATGATGACGGGGTATATTATGGAAGTGGAGAGGGATTTTCAGGTGAGATAAAGGTATCTATTGAATTAAAGGATCATACAATTGTATCAGTGAACATAATTAGTACCGAGGATGATGAAG
>CACYDA010000054.1 GCA_902773095.1 uncultured Lachnospiraceae bacterium
AAGATTTGCCCCACATCTATTACAAATTCCCTTACAGTTTTCACTGCAAAGAACTTTCATAGGCAAATTAATCAGTATTTCATTGTAGACAAATGCTTCAATATCGAGCTTGTGATCGCTTATATAAAAGTACTCATCTTCAATATCAACTCCGTCAGTATCTGACTCATTCATGTCAATCTCTTTATGAACTTCAATGTTCATATCATACTTAACATCTGTAAGACATCTGTCACACGGAATAATCAATGATAGATCAATCAAGAACTTCATACTGAATTTCTTCTTTCCCATGTTTTTTAAATGAATGTTAAGCGGTGATCGATCAGCGATGGCATAGTCACCCATTTTGGATGTAAAACGCTCCATCTCGATATCAGCCTGAACATCAAGTTCCTTATCTTTGACTGATAAGATGTCTGATAACTCAATTAGCATAAATTACCTCTTTTCTAATCGCACTTGTCCATTATAACCATACTTACACTGTTTGTCAACAAATTTTTTAAATAAGTTGCAACGTTTCTTTGGCAATTTTTAATTCTTCATTAGTAGGCACAACTAATACTTTTACTTTTGATGCATCTGTCGAAATAACTGTCTCTGTTCCATTTATCTTGTTTTTTTCACTGTCAATCTCCACTCCAAGATAAGTAAGGTATGAGCAGATTTGTTCCCTGATATAAGAATTGTTCTCACCAAGTCCTGCTGTGAATGCAATGGCATCCACTCCGTTCATGACAGCTGCATATGCCCCGATATATCTTACCACCTGGTAACAGAAGCAATCAATTGCAATTCTTGCCTGTTCATTACCCTGATCCATCGCAGCCATCAGGTCTCTGAAATCACTTCCAATTCCGGATAATCCCAGCACTCCAGACTTTTTATTGAGAACATCCATCACTTCTTTTATACTTTTATTTACTTTATTGGAAATAAATTCTATAATAGCAGGATCAATACTTCCACTTCTTGTTCCCATGATCAGACCTTCTAAAGGCGTAAGTCCCATACTTGTATCAACAGAATTACCATCTTTTACCGCGGAGATACTCGCTCCATTTCCAAGATGGCAGACTATTGTCTTCAACTTGTCATAAGGTTTTTCAAGAATCTTTGCTGTCCTGTCAGATACATAACTATGTGAAGTACCATGAAAGCCGTATCTTCTCACCTTGTATTTTTCATAATAATCATAGGGAATACCATATAAAAATGCTTTTGAAGGCATTGTCTGATGAAATGCCGTATCAAATACAGCAACCATTTTTGTATCCGGCATTAATTCCTGACATGCCCTTATTCCAATTAAATTTGCAGGATTATGCAAAGGTGCCAGATCGTTACATTCCTCTATTGCTTTGATTACATCCTCATCAACAAGAACTGACTTTGAAAACTTTTCACCGCCATGCACAATTCTGTGTCCGACAGCATCGATATCATTAAGACTTTTGATCACTCCGTTTTCTTCATCAGTAAGAGTATTGATCACCAGCCGGACTGCCTTCGTATGTTCCGGCATTTCACTTTCTATTACAATTTTATCACAGCCTGCTTTTGTATAGACAAGTCTGCTTCCTTCCATTCCAATCCGCTCACACAATCCTTTTGCAAGAACACGATCATCTTCTGAATCAATCAACTGAAATTTGAGCGATGAACTTCCACAATTAATAACAAGTATTTTCATAACCGTTTCTATCATCCTTTCACTTATTTTTTTACCTTCTGTTCTGTGCCTGCACACATGTGATGGCGATGACACCAACAATATCCGCCGGCGAACATCCTCTTGAAAGGTCATTAATCGGTTTATTCATTCCCTGCGTAAGCGGACCATAAGCTTCTGCCTTACCCAGTCTTTCCACGAGTTTATATCCGATATTGCCGGCATCAAGGTCTGGGAATATTAATACATTTGCATTTCCGGCAACTGTACTGCCCGGTGCTTTTAATTTTGCAACTTCCGGAACCAATGCCGCATCTAACTGCAATTCTCCATCTGCCATGATATGCGGGTAATTCATCTTGAGAATATTTACCGCATCAGTCACTTTTGTGACATCAGGATGCTTTGCACTTCCCTTGGTAGAATGAGATAATA
>CACYDA010000055.1 GCA_902773095.1 uncultured Lachnospiraceae bacterium
TATTGTCTGTAACGGTGTAGAATTATCATCAGGAGCCGTACGTAACCATGATATACAGATTATGGAAAAGGCATTTGAGATAGCCGGCTATTGCAAAGAGGAGTTAAAGAGTAAGTTTGGCGCATTATATCATGCATTTCAGTATGGGGCGCCACCACATGCAGGAATGGCACCGGGAGTAGACAGGATGATTATGCTTCTTAGAAATGAAGAAAATATCAGAGAAGTCATTCCATTTCCAATGAGTGCGACAGCACAGGATCTGATGTGTGGCGCACCGGGGGATGTGACAGAACACCAGTTGCGTGAAGTGCATATTAAGGTAAGGGACTAGAACAGACTGGTACAAAGTTTAGAAAAGTTATGTTATGATATTGGATATGGAATAGTAATGGAGGTAATATGGTATGGCGAATGTGATTTCAGATGAGACAATTGAATATGTTGGAATACTTGCAAAACTGGAATTAAATGATGCAGAGAAAGAAAAGGCAAAGCAGGATATGACAAGTATGTTAGATTATATTGATCAATTAAATGAGCTTGATACAACAGATGTTGAGCCTATGAGCCATGTTTTCCCTGTCAATAATGTATTTAGAGAAGATATTGTGACAAACACAGATGACAGGGAAAATATTTTGAAAAATGCGCCGGAGCAAAAAAATGGCATGTTTAATGTACCGAAAACATTTAGTTAGCAAGTTTTACAAAACAGGAGGGAAAGCTTTCAATGGATATTTTAGATTATACAGCGGTAGAGTTAGCAGGTCGAATTAAGAAAAAAGAAGTATCAGTAAAGGATGCTGTGATGGCTGTTCTTGACAGGATTGACAAGACTGAAAATGAGCTGAATTGTTATGTTACAATTGACCGGGATGGCGCATTAATGAGCGCCGAAGAGGTTCAGAAAAAAATTGATCGTGGGGAGTTTGCAGGACCTCTTGCCGGTGTTCCTGTTGCCATTAAGGATAACATGTGTACCGATGGAATGCTTACCACGTGTTCTTCAAAAATATTAAGTAATTTTGTTCCCGCTTTTTCATCACAGGCAGTGGTGAATTTGAAAGAAGCAGGAGCAGTAATCATTGGAAAGACAAATATGGATGAATTTGCCATGGGTTCTACAACGGAGACATCTTATTATGGAGCGACAAAAAATCCGTGGAATACAGACCATGTTCCGGGCGGTTCATCAGGAGGTTCAGCAGCCGCAGTGGCAGCAAATGAATGTTATTATGCGTTGGGTTCTGATACAGGCGGATCCATCAGACAGCCTGCCGCATATTGTGGAGTAGTAGGAATGAAACCGACCTATTCTACTGTATCGAGGTATGGACTGATTGCATATGGTTCATCACTAGATCAGATTGGACCAATTTGTAAGGATGTGACGGATTGTGCCACCATTCTTGAAGTCATTTCAACATATGATCCAAAAGATGCTACTTCTGTAAAAAGACAGGACACTGATTTTACATCTGCATTGATCGATGATGTGAAAGGAATGAAAATCGGTGTGCCAAAGGATTATTTTGGAGATGGAATGGACGAAGAGGTAAAAGATGCTGTTTTGCGTGCAGCAGAAGTTCTGAAATCTAAGGGGGCTGTCATAGAGGAGTT
Source organism: uncultured Lachnospiraceae bacterium (assembly GCA_902773095.1). Taxonomy (GTDB): domain Bacteria; phylum Bacillota; class Clostridia; order Lachnospirales; family Lachnospiraceae; genus Bovifimicola. Next base: position 1,624 of record CACYDA010000055.1, read on the forward strand.
TGAACTAAGTCTGGTGAAGTATGCAATTCCTGCATATTACACCATTGCATCGGCAGAGGCCAGCTCCAATCTGGAAAGATTTGATGGAATAAAATATGGCTATAGAACAAATGAATATGAAGGACTTCACCAAATGTATAAAAAGACACGTTCAGAAGGATTTGGTCCTGAGGTAAAAAGAAGAATCATGCTGGGTTCTTTTGTTCTGAGTTCAGGATATTATGATGCGTATTATCTAAAGGCTTTAAAAGTGAAAGCATTGATTAAGAAAGCATTTGATGAAGCGTTTTCAAAATATGATGTGATATTGGGACCGGTTGCGCCCGGTGTAGCGCCAAAATTAGGGGAAAGTCTTTGTGACCCGATTAAAATGTATCTGGGAGATATTGATACGATTTCAGCAAACCTTGCAGGTCTTCCGGGAATCAGTCTTCCTTGTGGAATCAGTAAAAATGGTCTGCCAATCGGTTTACAGCTGATGGGTGACTGTTTTAAAGAAAAGAATATCATAAGAGCAGCTTATGCTTATGAGCAGGCAAGAGGGAAATTCGGAAGGGAGGACAGATAACATGAAAAGTTATGAAACGGTGATTGGACTGGAAGTTCATGTGGAGCTTGCTACAAAAACGAAAATATTCTGTGGTTGTTCTACAGCATTCGGCGCAGAACCCAATACACATACATGCCCTGTATGTACCGGAATGCCTGGAAGTCTTCCGGTATTAAATAAGCAGGTGGTGGAGTATGCGATGGCTGTGGGTCTTGCAGCAAATTGTGAGATTACAAGATATTCAAAATTTGATAGAAAGAATTACTTTTATCCTGATAATCCACAAAATTACCAGATTTCCCAGTTGTATCTTCCTATATGCAGGAATGGATTTGTAGAGATTATGGATCAGGATGGAAATCCAAAGAAAGTCAGAATCCATGAGATTCACATGGAAGAGGATGCGGGAAAACTGATTCATGATGAGTGGGATGACTGTTCCTATGTGGACTATAACCGTTCCGGCGTTCCTTTGATTGAGATTGTATCAGAACCGGATATGCGTTCAGCAGATGAGGTCATTCGTTATCTTGAAAAATTGAGACTGATTATCCAATATCTTGGAGCATCTGATTGTAAATTGAATGAAGGTTCCATGAGGGCGGATGTCAATTTATCTGTAAGAGAGTCAGGGACCGGGACGTTTGGTACAAGAACTGAGATGAAGAATCTGAATTCATTTAAAGCAATTGCAAGGGCGATTGAAAATGAAAGGGAACGACAGATTGAACTTTTAGAGGAAGGCAAGAAAGTCATTCAGGAAACAAGAAGGTGGGATGATAACAAGGAATACTCTTATCCGATGCGGTCAAAGGAAGATGCGATGGATTACCGATATTTTCCTGAGCCTGATTTGGTACCAATGATCATTAGTGATGAATGGATTGAGAAAATCAGGAAAAACCAACCGGAATTTCGGGATGAAAAAAAGAAAAGATATATCAGTGATTTTGAGATTCCGGAATATGATGCTGATATCATCACCGGAACAAAACATCTGGCAGATTTGTTTGAGGCAACAGTAAAGTTTGGCGCAAATCCTAAAAAGGTAAGTAATTATCTGATGGGAGAAACAATGAGACTATTAAAGAGCAATGATATGGAACCGGAAGATATTACATTCTCACCTGAGAATCTTGCCAGGCTGATTGGGTTGACAGATGATAATCTGATCAATAGCAGTGTGGCAAAAGAAGTATTTGAAAAGATTTTTACAGACGATATCAATCCTGTTGAATATGTAGAAAAAAATGGACTGAAGCAGAATAATGATGAAGAAGGTTTGAGAAAGATGATTCAAGAAGTCATTGAGAATAATCCGCAGTCTGTAAGTGATTATAAAAATGGTAAGGATAAGGCATTAGGATTTCTGGTAGGACAGACGATGAAAGCGGCAAAAGGAAAAGCAAATCCCGGAATTATTAATAAAATACTGAAAGAATTACTGGGTTAGATAAGAGAAGCTTTCCGCACATCGAAGGTGTACTGACCTGTGAATAGTATCCTCGTAAGAAAAATATGTCAAAATTAGTTTGCTTTTAATAGTGCATTGTATTATAATTTACAATATATTATCATTTTGTATAATACGCTTGAGTTGAAAAGTGATTGAAATTGAAAGCAAAATAGAAAGATTGATAGAAAGGAAAGGATAAAATGTACGACAAATACCAGAGTCCATTATCAGAGAGATATGCAAGTAAGGAGATGCAATATATTTTTTCTCCGGATATGAAATTTAAAACATGGAGAAAGTTATGGATTGCATTGGCAGAAACAGAAAAGGAATTGGGATTAAATATCACTGATGAGCAGATTGATGAATTGAAAGAACATGCTGATGATATTAATTATGATGTGGCAAAGGAAAGAGAAAAACTTGTCAGACATGATGTTATGTCGCATGTATATGCTTATGGAGTACAGTGTCCGAAGGCGAAAGGAATCATTCATCTTGGTGCTACTTCATGTTATGTTGGTGATAATACAGATATTATTGTGATGACAGAGGCATTAAAGCTTGTAAGAAAGAAACTTGTCAATGTCATTGCCGAACTTGCTAAGTTTGCTGATGAGTATAAGGCTTTGCCTACTCTTGCATTTACACATTTTCAGCCTGCCCAGCCGACAACTGTTGGTAAGAGAGCAACACTTTGGATGAATGAACTTCTGGTTGATCTGGAAGATATTGATTATGTGATTGGAAGTATGAAACTTCTTGGCTCTAAGGGAACAACAGGAACGCAGGCAAGTTTCCTTGAACTATTTGAGGGAGATCAGGAAAAAATCAAGAAAATTGATCCTATGATTGCGAAGAAGATGGGATTTGAAAAGTGTCAGCCGGTTTCCGGTCAGACTTATACAAGAAAAGTGGACACAAGAGTTCTGAATGTTCTTGCAGGAATTGCTGCCAGTGCTCATAAGTTTTCAAATGATATAAGACTTTTACAGCACTTAAAAGAAGTGGAGGAACCATTCGAAAAGAATCAGATTGGTTCATCAGCTATGGCTTATAAGAGAAATCCGATGAGAAGTGAGAGAATTGCTTCCCTAGCCAATTATGTGATGGTGGATGCATTGAATCCGGCGATTACTTCAGCTACACAGTGGTTTGAGAGAACACTTGATGATTCTGCTAACAAGAGGATCAGTATACCGGAAGGATTTTTGGCAGTGGATGGTATTCTTGATCTGTATTTGAATGTTGTTGACGGACTTGTTGTTTATCCGAAGGTAATTGAAAAGAGACTGATGTCAGAACTTCCTTTCATGGCAAAAGAAAACATCATGATGGATGCTGTGAAAGCAGGTGGTGACAGACAGGAACTTCATGAAGAGATCAGAAAGTTATCGATGGAAGCAGGATATAACGTAAAACATGAAGGACTTGACAATAATCTGCTAGAGCTGATTGCCAATAATGAGAAGTTTGGCATGTCTTTAGAAGATTTGAAGAAATCCATGGATCCTTCGAAGTATGTCGGACGCTCGAAGGAACAGGTGGAAGAGTTCTTAAATGAAGTGATTAATCCGATTCTTGATGAGAACAGAGATGTTCTTGGAATGACAGCAGAGATTAACGTGTAGTCCATGTGGAATAGATTTTGTTGATTATAATAAATTAACAATTGTGGATATATATAATATGTAAAAAGTGAGGACATAAAAATGGGTGGATTTTTTGGCGTTGCATCAAAAAATGATTGTGTGTTTGATTTGTTTTTTGGAACAGATTATCATTCACATTTGGGAACAAGACGTGCGGGAATGGCAGTCTTTGGAAAAGATGGCTTTGACCGTGCCATACACAATATCGAAAATGCGCCTTTCAGAACCAAATTTGAAAAAGATGCGAATACGATGAAAGGCAATTTGGGAATCGGATGTATCTCTGATTATGAACCTCAGCCGCTTATTGTAAGGTCACATCATGGAACTTTTGCAATTACTACAGTTGGAAGGATTAATAATGTAGAAGAAATTGTAAAGGAAATCTTTAACAAAGGAAATACACATTTCCTTGAAATGAGTGGTGGAGATATTAATGCAACAGAACTTGTTGCGGCGGTGATCAACCAAAAAGACAACATCATAGATGGAATTAAGTATGCACAGGAAATCATAGATGGTTCCATGACAATGCTTGTTCTTACACCAAAGGGTATTTTTGCAGCCAGAGACAGACTGGGAAGAACACCGGTGGTGATTGGTAAAAAGGATGACGGTTATTGTGCGACTTTTGAGTCATTTGCTTATTTGAATCTTGGATATGAGGACTATAGAGAACTGGGACCGGGTGAGATTGTTGTGATGACTCCGGAAGAGGTCAGAACAGTCGGTGTCGCAGGAAAAGATATGAAGATTTGTACGTTCCTTTGGATTTATTATGGTTATCCTTCTTCAAGTTATGAAGGTGTGAGTGTTGAGCAGATGAGATACAATTGTGGAGCAATGCTTGCAAAACGTGATAATGTTGAGGTGGATACCGTGGCGGGTGTACCGGATTCAGGTACGGCACATGCTGTAGGGTATGCAAATCAGTCAGGAATACCATTTACAAGACCGTTTATCAAGTATACACCTACATGGCCGCGTTCTTTTATGCCAACAATCCAAAGTAAGAGAAACCTGATTGCAAAAATGAAACTTATACCTGTTCATGATCTGATTAAAGATAAAAAACTTTTATTGATAGATGATTCCATTGTAAGAGGTACCCAGCTAAGAGAGACAACAGAGTTTTTATATAATAGTGGTGCAAAAGAAGTTCATATCAGACCAGCTTGTCCGCCGCTTGTATATGGTTGTAAATTTGTCAATTTTTCACGTTCTTCTTCAGAGATGGATTTGATTACAAGAAGAGTCATCAAAGATCTGGAAGGTGAAGATGCTAATGTTGAAAATGTATTAAATGAGTATACAAACCCGGAATCTGACAGATATGAAAAGATGATTGAGGAAATCAGAAAGCAGTTGAATTTCACTTCACTTAGGTACCACAGACTGGACGATATGATTGAGTCAGTTGGAATTGATAAAAGTAAGTTATGTACGTATTGCTGGGATGGACGAGAGTAACCAGAGATGCAGACAATGGTTTGAGATAATAGAATATCATAGAAATGATGATAGATCAGAAAAGAGAGATTGTGAATGTTGATTACAATCTCTCTTTTCTCTACTTTATTTTACCTCTTTTTTGACAACTTCAAATACCATTCCACTGTAGGCAGGAAGGTGAAGGGATAGTCCGGAAGAATCTGCCTTCAAAAAAGTGAGGGATTTTTTAGTGTTTCCACCAAATTCAGTCCAGTCTGTATTCAGTACAGGTTTAAAACTTGTGCCATCATCAAACACATTTGCAGGCATTACGTACTCTTTATTGTAATCAGAGAAGTTCAGGACAATCACGAATTCCTGATCATGTGAATTTCTTTGATAAGCGTAGATACAATCGCCTTCCTGATGACAGTCAATCCATTGAAAACCATTTTCTGTAAAATCATATTCCCATAATGCAGAATTCTTTAAATACAATTGGTTCAGTTTAGAGATATAATGATTGAATTGTTCATGTTTTGGAAAATCTAATATCGTCCAATCCTGTTCGCGTTTCTCATCCCATTCACGGAACTGACCGATTTCATTTCCCATAAAGTTTAATTTTTTGCCGGGATGTGTCATCATATACAGATAGAACAATCTTCCCTGTGGAAATTTGTTTTCATAATCACCTGACATCTTCTGTAATATTGTTGCTTTTCCGTGAACATTTTCATCATGTGAAAGAGGAAGCAGGAAGTTGGCATCATAGTAATACATCATAGAAAATGTCAGCTTATGATAATTGGCACTGCGATATTCCGGAGCTGTTCTCATGTAGTCCAGTGTGTCATTCATCCAACCCATATCCCACTTATAATCAAATCCTAATCCGCCTTCTGATACCGGTTTTGTAACACCGGAAAAGTTAGTGGAATCCTCGGCAGCTAATATACAATTTTGAAATCTGTCTTTTAATCCTTTGTTGAGTGTTTTTACAAAATCTACAGCATTTCCGTTGACACCTCTTCGTTCGTCGCCCTGCCAGTATAAGATTCGGCTGATGGCATCCATACGAAGTCCGTCAATATGGAACTCATCAAGCCAATATGCGGCTGCACTGTTTAAGAAGCTTCTGACTTCCCCACGACTATGCATGAAGTTGCAGCTTCCCCATTCGCTGACACCTACTGCGTCATTTGGATATTCATAAAGCGCAGTTCCGTCATAATTGGCAAGGCCATAGGCATCGACTGCAAAATGGACAGGAACAAAATCAAGAATAACGTACATATTGTTCTTATGGAATAAATCTATCATTTTCTTTAACTGCAATGCAGTCCCGTAACGGCTGGTCGGAGCAAAAAATCCGGTATTCTGGTATCCCCAGCTTTCATCACTAGGATGTTCACTAATTGGCATCAGCTCAATACAGTTAAATCCATTCTTTTTCATGTGGTCAATCAGAAGAGGAGCAATCTGATCATAAGTGTACCATCCATGTTCATCGTCCGGATTTGTTTTAAAGCTTCCCAGATGTACTTCGTAAATATTGAGAGGTTTCTCTTTTGCATTCGTACGGTTTTTCATCCATTTTTGATCACTGAATTTGTAGTCATCCATATTTCTGATGATACTTGCATGTTCCGGACGAAGCTGCATCCCAAATCCGTAAGGGTCACAATGGTCGATGGTCTGGCCGTTTCTTCCATGAATTTTGAATTTATACATATCACCTGCTTTGGCACCTTCAATGTAACATTCAAAGAAATTACCGTCATGTATCTTATTCATATAATGTGGCTCCCAGTTATTGAATTCACCAATGACTGCAATGCTTACAGCAGCAGGAGCAAATGTACGAAAATATACACCATTCTCATCAGGGTGTGCACCAAGAAATTTATACGCCTCAAATTCATTACCTGTATAGAAACTATAGAAATCCATATGTATAATCCTTTCTTACTATCAATTTAAAGTATATTAGTTTGTCGATTATTAATTACATTTTTATGTATTTTGCACTATATCCAGGAAGATTTAGTCCACCCTCGAAGCTCACGATATCACCTGTGATAAGGTCTGTACCTGTCGCTGCACCTGCATCAAAATGAGCAGTATAACTGTCACCGGAAGCATTGATTGCCACAAAAACA
>CACYDA010000056.1 GCA_902773095.1 uncultured Lachnospiraceae bacterium
AAACGATTCCGTCCGTGTAGAAGAATGCAAAAAAGTGTTTAACTACTATGAAATGATGATGAAACCGGTTGTAGATAAATATAATGGTCAAATTTATATTAGAGAAGATGATTGGATGACGATTATAGTAACTATGCAGGAAAACAAAGGATTGTATAAATAATGCTGAAGAAAAGGAGTTCTTTTTGACAGGTTGCATGTTGGGAAGCGACTCGGTTCCTTTGTGTGGATATTGCATATGACAGAATAGATAAATGGATGGTGTTTTGATTGGATTTTGTAATATATTGGTTAATTGTAATGATGTATGGTATAAATGTAGAAAAAATGAATCTTTATATTATAGTATATGCAAAATTCGATGGTAATCAATTGAACATAAAGGTCAAAACAGCAGGAGCCGGAAGCGGAGGATTAATAAGTTAGGAAATAAGTATCTTACCTCAAAAAATAATAAATCAACTCACGGATATGGACTTCAGGTTATTGAAAGCATTGCAAAAAAATATGATGGAAAAATGATGATCTCATATGGAGATGGATGGTTTTGTAATGAAGTGGCAAATCTAAAGACGATGGAAGAGCCGATGAATATTTGATTCGTTACATAAACTAACCATTTGGTTACAATTTTAATTATTTTGTGTTGATATAGAGTATATTGAAAGTGTAATCAATAATTGATAAGAGAGAAATAGAGTTATTAATGAATTCTAGATGTAATTCAGAAAAACTATTTACTGGTGAGAGAGGATAGTTGAACTAGGTGCATATAGAGTGATTAATAACTCTATTAATCATTATAAGAAAATGATAAGGATTATATGGATTGATGAAAGAAAAATGAGTGCATTTCGAGCAAATTACCGTAATTTACTAAAAAAAGGTTGAAAAAAAATCAATATTAGTATAAAATAGAAAAGTCTATTAAGCATTTTTTCGAGAATAATAAAATAGAAGATAGAGAAGCATGAATTACATGTTAATTTAAGGAGGATTATTCATATGATATCAGCAGGCGATTTTAGAAATGGAATCACAATTGAACTTGATAATAATATTTATCAGATTATTGAATTCCAGCATGTTAAACCTGGTAAAGGAGCTGCATTTGTAAGAACAAAATTAAAAAATATAAAGAATGGTGGCGTTGTTGAAAAGACTTTCAGACCAACAGAAAAATGTCCACAGGCAAGAATTGACAGAAAAGATATGCAGTATTTGTATTCAGATGATTTATATCATTTTATGGATGTAGAGACATATGAGCAGATTGATCTTACACCGGAAAGCGTTGGAGATGCTCTGAAATTTGTAAAAGAAAATGAGATGGTTAAAGTTTGTTCGCACAATGGACAGGTATTTGCGATTGAACCACCATTGTTTGTTGAATTAGAGATTACAGATACAGAGCCTGGTTTCAAGGGTAATACAGCTACGGGAGCTACAAAGCCGGCAGTAGTTGAGACAGGTGCAACTGTATATGTACCATTATTTGTTGAACAGAATGATAAGATTAAGATTGATACAAGAACAGGTGAGTACCTTTCAAGAGTATAAAAAGACAGCTTTTTCAAAGCCACATTCCATATGGGATGTGGCTTTTTTAGCGGATTCTTACTATTTTAAATTGAGAATAATGTGATTAATTATTTTTGTAGGTAACAAGTAGGTACAAAATTTATATGTTCCATGCAATATGATATCCCAAATAGGGAAGCACAGAACCATGGAATTTTTTTGTTTGACAATCATATAATATTGTCAATGTTCTATTAAGAAAATCTGATCAGTTTCTCTAATCATCATAGTTATCCCACTGTTTAATATATATTATATGTATTATATGCGTAAAATCAAGTAAAAATATGTATAATGCATAAATAATCAAATAGATATTTCTCATCTGTTTTTGTAACTTGGCTGTAACTTTTCGTTGCTATCATTGTAGAAGAATGAAACGACTGTTGGTGAATGCGGCAAAGTGGTCTGACATTGAGCAGCATGTAGTAAGATGAAATCACAGGACAATTCATAGGAATCAAAGGAGTTTACAATTATGGAAATATTACGAGTAGAAAATCTGACAAAAATATATGGGAAAGACCAGACAAAGGTATATGCACTTGACAATGTATCGTTTACGGTGCAGAAAGGGGAATTTGTGGCAATCGTAGGGGCATCAGGAAGTGGAAAATCTACTTTACTGCATCTGATTGGCGGAGTAGACAGACCTACACAAGGAAAGGTGTACATTGATGGTCAGGACATTTTTTCGTTAAATGATGACAAGCTGGCGGTTTTCAGAAGGAGACAGGTTGGTTTGGTGTATCAGTTTTACAATCTGATTCCTATCTTAAATGTTGAAGAAAACATCACTCTTCCTTTGGCGTTGGATCATAGAGAAGCAGATCAGGAAAAGCTCGAGGAACTGCTGAAGCGTCTGGGTCTTTCTGACAGAAGAAATCATCTTCCCAATGAATTGTCAGGAGGACAACAGCAGCGTACCAGTATAGGACGTGCATTGATTACGAATCCGGCATTGGTTTTAGCGGATGAACCTACCGGAAATCTGGATTCTAAGGCTAGTGATGAAATAGTAGCACTGTTGAAAAAATCTAACAAAGAATATCATCAGACAATCATTATGATTACCCACAATCTTGAAATTGCTGCCTGCGCAGACAGAATGATCAAGATTGAGGATGGTCATATCGTGTGATAAAAGGGATTGATTACCACACAGTTTTATCAACTATTTGGAAGGAAAGGTTTTTGGTATGGATCTGTTGAATAAATTAACCATTAAAAATTTGAAACTAAATAAGAAAAGAACCATCGTAACCATTGTGGGCATTTTATTGTCAGTAGCACTGATTACGGCAGTCTCTTCTGTATTTACCAGTGCCATTGACTCCCTGATTCATTATGAGAGGACAGAACAGGGAAATTTTCATGTGGTATTTTATGATGTTCCGGTGAATGAGATCAGCACCTTTGAAAATAATAGAAGTGTTGAAAGTCTATGGTATACTTCTGCCATAGGATATGCAAGATTGCAAGAATCAAAGAATGAGTATAAACCTTATGCTTATCTCAGTGCATTTACAAAAGAAGCGATGAAAAATCTGTCTGTTAATCTGGTAGAGGGAAGAATGCCTAAAAATGACAGGGAAATCCTGATTACGACGCATTTAAGAAATAATGGAAGAGTAAAATGGCAGGTAGGAGATCAGGTGACATTGTCAGTAGGAAACAGGGTTACAACAGAGGGAGAAGCATTAGATCAAAATGATTCTTTTACAGGAGCAAAATCAGAAAGGATCATCAATGCAAAGGAGATGACTTATACCATTGTCGGAAGGATTGAAAGACCAGCGTCTAATATTGAATCCTACGAGGCACCCGGTTACACATTGATTACCTATACAGATACTGCAAGTACTTTAGAAAGTGATCGTCGTGGAAAGGTGAATCTATATGTAAGATATACAAAAGAAGGATTAAAAAAGCCATATTGGGTAACGGCGAACCTGCTAGGAATTGATTCCGGTCTTATGAGCCGCTTATACTTAGGAAAATTAGATGGAGACGAGGATAACTATCAGCGGGCATGGCAGGAAATAGACCGGGCAAAATATCAATTTGATATCAATCCATATCTCATTCAGTTGGAGACTGACCCTTTGGGAGAAAATACGATCGGTAATCTTAGTTATGTGGTGATGATTGTATGTTGTATTATTGTGTTTACATCAGTTTTTTGCATCAAAAACAGTTTTGATATCTCCATAACGGAAAAAATCCGGCAGTATGGAATGTTGGCCAGTATCGGCACTACCAGAAAGCAGATTAAGCATAATGTGTTTTATGAAGCTTTTATTTTGGGGATGATAGGTATTCCGTTGGGAATGGCAGTTGGATTTGTTGCTTCAGATCTCTTAATGATTATTAGCAATCATTATATTGGAATAGGAAAGAATTTGATTGGTTCCGGTAACGTCTATCTGAAATTTCATTTTTCATGGGAGGCAGCAGTCTTTTCTTGCTTACTGGGAATCATTACCATTTTTTTATCTGCATTGAGAAGCGCATGGCGTGCTTCGAAAATTTCACCAATAATGGCTATTCGCAATAGTGGGGAGATTAAATTGAAAAAAAACAGTATCCGATGTCCGAAACTAATCAGAAAATTATTTGGCATAGGTGGTGAAATCTCTTATAAGAATATCAAAAGAAATAAGAGAAAGTATCGTACAACAGTGATTTCTATAATTGTTTCAGTGTTTGTTTTTATTGCTCTTGCCTCTTTTATGAATCTTGCTTACAGAGAGATGAAAACGATGTATTCAACCTATGAGTATAATCTGGCAGTGACGATTTATGGATGGGACAAACAACAGGAATTGAATCAGGTGGAACCAAAAATCAAAGAGTTAGAAGGGATTGATTGTTATGCAGTACTTGATGAGGCTGATTTTAAGTTAAACGATCCAAAGTTCCGTAAAGAATATGTGGATACGATGAAAGAAAATCATTATTATGATAGCGAGGAAGGGTTTGAGGAAAGTTCTCTGGAAAAAGAATTATTTGAGAATTATTATTTGCAAGTGTATTCAGTAGGTGAGTCCTCTTATAAAGCCTATGTGCAGAAACTTGGATTGGATTATGATGAAGTAAAAGATCAAATGATATTGGTGAATAATCATTTGGTTTGGGTTTTTGCAAATAATCCACCGAGATATGAGAATGTGAAATTAGACGTCTTTCAATATAAAAAAGGTGATACATTGTCATTAACATATGAAAAAAATGCTTATGATGAAGAAAATGCTTATGATGAAGAAAGGGAAAGTGGAGAAGAAAATGGAGATATTGGAGATATTGAAAATGAGATTGAACGAAAGAATGATAACAAAAATGATAACAAGGATAATCGCATCGATGTGTCTGGTAACATTGCATATGTGACAAAAGAATCCCCTTTTGGTCTGGGAGACATTGAAATGCCATGCCTCGTTGTCAGTGAGGAATACTTTCAAAAAATAAAGAACTTAATTGAAGACAAAACGATGTCAGACAATGTCAGGGAAATTTATATGATGACAGATGATGCAACCCGGGTGCAGGAAGAGGTGGAAGCAGTTCTTGATGAAACTGACCTTGAATATTCCATCAATAATGTGGATGAAGAGGTGCAATCGGTGAAAGATTTTTATATATTGATAGGGATATTTTTATATGGATTTATTATTGTGATATCTTTGATTGGTGTTACCAATATTTTCAATACCATTACCGCTGGAATGGAACTGAGAAGACGGGAATTTGCCATGTTGCGTTCTATTGGCATGACGAAAAAGGAATTTAACAGGATGATCTGGCTGGAAAGTATTTTTTTGGGAGTGAAATCACTTTTCTTTGGAACAATAATTGGACTTATTTTGTCATATGTTATATACTTGAAACTGGAATCCGAGTTAGCCTATGAACCACCATTGAAAGCGGTAGTAATTGCTTCATTATCCGCATTGGTACTGATTGCCTGTATCATGAATTATTCAATGGCAAAAATCAATAGGCAGAATACGATAGAAACTATAAGGAATGAGAATATATGAATATTTTGTTGGTAGAAGACAATCAGGCGATTATCATGGGTTTAAAACATGCTTTTGAAAAGAATCAATATTGCCTGACATATAAGACAAATTTGCGGGAAACCAGGGAATATCTGGGGAAAAACCCTACTGTTGACTTGGCGATTTTGGATGTGATGCTGCCGGATGGGGATGGATTTCATTTGTATGAAACTACTCTGAAAGGAAAAAATATTCCTGTTATTTTTCTGACAGCGAGAGATGATGAAGATGATATTGTCAATGGATTGAATATGGGAGCAGAGGATTATCTGACAAAACCGTTTTCTACAAAGGAACTTCTGGCCAGAATGAATAAGATTCTTCTGAGACGGGAAAAGAAAAGCGTGATTACCGTTCGGGATATTTGCTTTGATATGGAAAAAATGGCGGTGTATAAGGAAAACCGGAATATTGAGCTTACAAGCCTGGAATTAAAGATATTACATCTGTTATTTGTCAATCTGGGAAGGGCAGTCAGCAGGACGATTATTCTAGATAAAATATGGGAATGGACAGGAAATGATGTGGATCGTCATACAGTAACGGTATATATGAAGAGGATCAGGGAAAAACTGGGAACAGATATTATTACTACAATTAAGGGAATAGGATATAGGATTGATGATGAGAAATAAAGTAATGCTTAAAAAATATCTTTTGATATCCTTCGGTTTTATTTTTCTGTTTTTATGTGCTGCATTTTTGATCAATCAATACGAATACCAAAGTTACAGAAGAAATTTTAATCAAAAAATAGATGAGATTTTGTACAAGATTAAGGTGGAATATCCGGATGTTTCTGAGGAAGAATTAGCAGAGATCCTTAACAATGAAAACACAGGTACTGACTTGTTTGAAAAGTATGGGATCGATGTAAAACATGAATCGGTGGTGATCAAAAATGACAGATTATTTGCACGTAATCTTTTGATCAACCAGGTACTTTTTTTCGCTGGTCTGTTAGTGCTGTTAATCATTTTTCTTTTATACAATCGAAGCAAAGATAAAGAGATTCAAAACATCACAAAATGTATTCAGGAAATCAATAAAAAGAATTATGAAATCAATTTAGACAGTATGTCAGAGGATGAGTTGTCTATTTTGAAAAATGAAATCTACAAGACGACAGTGATGTTAAAAGAGGCGGCAGAAAATTCAACGCTGGATAAAAAGAATCTGAAGAAATCATTAGAAGATATTTCTCACCAATTAAAAACACCGCTTACCTCTGTTTTGGTGATTTTGGATAATATGATTGATGAACCGGAGATGGAAGAAGAAACCAGGCAGGAATTTATCATGGTGATTAAAAGAGAGATTGTGAGAATGAATTTTTTGATTCAGGCATTGTTAAAACTATCTAAATTTGATGCCAATACAATCCATTTGATCAGAAAGGAAAAAAAGATTTCCGAAATTATCGGGGAGTCTGTAAAAAATGTATCTGCTCTATGTGATTTGAAAAATGTTCATTTAAAGATTAGCGGAGAAGAAAATGCAAAGGTTGTATGTGATTTTAAGTGGCAGGTGGAGGCAGTGACAAATATCATTAAGAATTGTATTGAATATTCTTCTGAAAATGGAGAGATTGAGATCATATACCGCCAGAATCAGGTTTTTTCTGAAATTAATATTAAAGATTTTGGAGAAAAAATTGATGAAGAAGATCTTCCTCATGTTTTTGAGAGGTTCTATAAAGGGAAGAATTCATCCACAGACAGTGTTGGGATTGGACTTGCTTTGTCAAAGTCGATTGTGGAACAGGAGGGAGGAGAGATTCATGTCTTTTCTTCTAAGGATGAAACAGTTTTCAGAATCAGGTATTATCAATAAAAAGCATTGGCTTTCTGCAATGCTGTAATCAGCAGTGGCAGAGAGTCAATGCTTTTTCTATTCTAATTAGCAAATGATCAGTAAATGACAAGGAAATGTTGTTCTAATTAGCAAATGATCAGCAAATAGTAAGGAAATCACATTATTAAATAATCATAAAAATAAAATGTTAAATAACAAATATA
>CACYDA010000057.1 GCA_902773095.1 uncultured Lachnospiraceae bacterium
CTCCCACGATGCATTTTTGTGGTTTTTCATCTCAATCAGGTATTGCCGTCCGATATTGAGCAAAATGAACAGCCATGCCACATTGTATCTGTTAAAATGGCTCTGCCAGTAAACCCTGATGCCATCTGCCATAAAATACAAAAGATACATATTGATAAAAATAAAAATATGGTCTCTCAGACCGTTTCTTCCATATCTGTTAATATAAAATGCGGAGAAATTCCAGATTTGAATAATTGTCAAAGTACAAATGACATATGTCAAAAACATTTTTCCACTAATAAACCCATTTTCCACATGGTGTAAAAGAGAATTGTTTCTTCCAAATGATGTAAACAAATATCAAATCATAGATTAATTCCAAATATTCTACTTTTTTCTCTTTCATTTCCAAGTCCAAGTTCGGCATATTCTCTAAAACCTTTCATCTGAATTGACCTATTAATCGATTGAAATCAGCTCATATTCTTTCACACCGATTCCTAATTCTTCTGCTGTATCAATGGTATGCTCTCCATTTCGCGATGTTACTCTCTCCATAAAGTGTTCACGTCCCACATCATCAGAAGCTTCCACCAAATCGATACAAGCTCTGTCAATTGCTACAGGGTCCGTTGATATGAGGACACCGATATCTTTCAGGCAAGGATCTTCTGCCACTGCACAGCAATCGCAGTCAACAGACATATTTGCCATAACATTCACATATACGATATTTCCATTAAAATGATCTGTCACTGCAGATGCAGCCTCTGCCATCGACTCTAAAAATGCATCCTGCTCCGGCAAATCTCCCCAAAGAATGTTCTGTTCCTCTGCCTTCGTATATTTTCCGGCAGAATGGATGTTGACTTTCCCGGCTGCTGAAGAACATCCAATTGATAACTGCTTTAAAGCTCCACCATAACCTCCCATAGGATGTCCTTTAAAATGGGATAATACAAGCATTGAATCATAATTCAAAAAATGTTTTCCCATAATGTCTGACTTCAGATGTTTCGTATGACTGCCTTCTCTTTGAATCGGTATTTCAATGTCCGGTCCTTCTTCATCCATTAAATCCACATCAAAATATCTGTTCCATCCATGCATTTTGATCAGTTTTAAATGTTTTTCTGTAGAATTTCTCTCACCTTCATAAGCAGTATTACACTCAACAATGGTTCCCCCGACATGCTCAACCACCGGTTTCCAAAATACAGGATGCAGAAAATTCTGGTTTCCGGCCTCTCCTGAATGAACTTTGACTGCAACCTTTCCTTCTAATTTTTTTCCAAGTTTGTCATATAATTTCACCACTGTTTCCGGCGATACTTCTTTTGAAAAATATACTTTTGATACTGAACCCATATTTTACCTCCTGATTTTTCTTTTTTTCTATTTTTTTAATAGGTAATTGCGAAACTCTAGTACAAGTAACGCATGTTGCATATAGTGCACAAAACTTTTTTAGCAATCCTCTATCCGTCTTTTCGTTATACCATGGGATTTTCTATGGCTCTATGGAACCATATCTCACTCCCATTCTAAGACCACCTCTTCTATAATATCCCAATTCGCTGATAGTAACCATCTGGTATCCCTGTTCCTTAAGCCATGGAATAATCTGAAGTGCCGCATCAACAGTTTCCGCATGGATATCATGCATAAGAATGATCGCACCATCAAATACATTTTGCTGAACACTCTGAATTGTCATCTCAACGTTTCTCGTCTCCCAGTCATTCGTATCCAATGACCATAAGATTACAGGATCCTCAATATGTGACAATACCCTGTCATCCACTGCCCCATAAGGAGGTCTGATGACAACTGTTTCCTGCCCTGTAATATCTCTAATCTTCTGTTTCATTCCACCGATTTCTTCATCTAATGCAGCATCATCAAGAGAGGTAAGTACAGAGTGTGACATCGTATGACTTCCAATCTCACTTCCCTCTGCTACAGCACGCTTCATCACATCCTCGTTATCCAAAAGATTATATCCCACAACAAAAAAAGTGGCATGTCCACCATTTTCCTTCAACGCATCCAAAATCTTTGCTGTATTATTTCCGGCAGGACCATCATCAAAAGTAATTGCCACCATTGGCTTATCCGGATCAATCTCAATATTGTTTTCTGATGGAATATTTCCAAGTATCATCTCCTGCTCATTTTGATTCTCACCCTCGGAAAGATTGACGGTATCCGTCGTTTCTTCTACAGCTTCCGTGCTGCTATCCTGCTGTGTCGTATCTTCTTGTGTATTCCTCATGACTTCTTCGTGATTCTCCGTCTGATCCTTCTTACCTGACTTTTGGTTCATCATTTTCATCACATAAAATCCAGCGCCAACCACCAAAAGAACAAGCAATACAGATAGCAAAATAATACTCCTTCTATGATTTGACCTTCTACTGTATCTTCTGCTTTTTCTTCTGCTTCTCCTGCTATGCATTTCAACATTTAAAAACCTTTTATCCATAATCGCACCCTTCATTTTCCTTTGTATAATATTGAACTTTATTATAACACAAATAGTGTTTTTCGCAACTCATTTAGTTAAGAAAATGGGCTGTCGCACTAAGTGATTAGTGTGCAGCTCCTTTTCTATGAAAAAAATAACTGCCAAACCTCGAAAAGAAACTTCCACTAAATATTGAAACAATCATTCCTGAAGACGATTCTGTGCGTTTACTAAGTCAGTTTGTGGAGGCTATGGATTTGACTGACCTATATTCTGCTTATGAAAGAATAAATTCAGTATCGCCAAGAACTCTTCTTAAGATTGTTCTTTACTCTTACATGAATGTAGATTATTCTTCACGTTCCATGGAGTAAACTGTAAAAGAGACATCAATTTCATGTTTCTTCCGGAAGGTGCACCTGCTCCGGACCATGCTACATTTGCGAGGTTTAGAAGCTGTGTAACGGAAAAGGAACATATTAAAAATACAGAGTATTATCATCAACATTGTTGATTCGATAATACTCTGTTTTTTATCTCTGTTTTTTATCTCTGTTTTTTATCTCTGTTTTTTATCTCTGTTATTTCAACTTCCAGTTTTCACTCTGCTGCTGTAATTTTACCATATTAGCAAACACACCATTTTGACGCATTAATGCATCAGGGTTTCCCTGTTCTGCCACATGACCATCTTTCAGCACCACAATCTTATCTGCCCCTGCCACTGTTCTCATTCTGTGTGCGATGACTAAAACCGTCTTGTTCTTGATCAGTCTTGAAAGCGCCTCCTGGATTACTGTCTCATTCTCTACATCCAGAGAAGCAGTTGCCTCATCTAACAGAATAATCGGCGCATCCTTTAAAAATGCCCTCGCAATAGAGATTCTCTGTCTTTCCCCTCCGGAAAGCCGGCATCCGTTTTCACCGATATCGGTATGGTAACCATTCGGCAATTTTGTCGCAAATTCATCTACATTGGCGAGCTTTGCCGCTGCTAACACCTCTTCATCTGTGGCATCCGCCTTTCCAATTCGGATATTTTCCATCACAGTATTGTTAAACAGTGTCACATCCTGAAATACAATGGAATATAGTGACAACAATTTTTCCGGCTCCACTTTTCCAATCTGAGTACCACCGACTGTGATTTTTCCTTTGCTAATATCCCAGAAACGGGCGGCAAGGCGTGAAACCGTTGTTTTTCCACCACCGGAAGGTCCTACCAATGCTGTGACCTCGTTTTGTTTTGCCGTAAAGCTGACATCTTTCAAAACAGTCTCATCGTCATTGTATTCAAATCCCACATTCTGAAATTCAATGTCATATCCATTACAATGAAACTCCTCTTCTCCCGTCTGCTCAGGATAGTTTTCCAACTCCTTCATACGGTTGACATTCACCTGTAACTGATTGATGGTGGCTAAGGATACCAGTGTAGAACTCATGGGTTCATAAATTCTGGAAACCACCAGCATGAACATAAACATCACAAGGATATCAATCTCTCCCTTGATCAATAAAGATGCACCAACTAATGCTGTGGTGGCAATGCCGAATTTCAAAAGAAGCTGTGCAGACACCACAAAAACGGCCGTTCCTAACTCGTTGCGTATAGCAGTTTCTTCGATATCATAGATATTTTTCTTTAACTTTTCAAAATAATGTATTTCAGCGTTGTTGGACTTCAAATCTCTTGATGCTTCTATAAATTCCTGAATCCCATCCTGAAGCTTTAGTGTTGATTCCTTATGCTTTTTTGCAAAGTGCAGCTGCACCTTTTTGGATGAAAAAACGATGATTAATGAAACCGGCAGCACCCATAGTGCTGCAATTGCCATCTTTACATTAAAAGTAAACATAGGTATGCACACTATGACAGTGGAGATAATCGCACCATAAAACTGTGGAATCTGGTGAGACATGGTATGCTCCATGGCCTCTGTGTCTGATAACACAGTACCGGTCAGATCCGTCAGATCTTTCTTGCCAAAGTAAGAAAGTGGCAGCATTCTAAGCTTTTCGGCCAGCACGATCCTCTTAGCTCCGGATTCCTTATAAGTGGCAAAGAAAGTAGCATTATATTGTATAAATTCCGTGAAAGCAATTAAGAAAAGAATTAACACAATTTCTCCGATATAAAGCATTCTGTTTGTTTTTGAAATAGTTCCCTCCAACATATCAGCTACCATATAGTAGAGTAATCCAACCGGAAACATCAACACAATATCAGAAAATGTCACACTGATGATTGCCTTGATCAAATCTTTCGCTCCCTGCTCTGTCAGGGCATATTGATTCATCATTCTCTTTACCATACTACGCACCTACCTTCCAATTCACAGATTGTTTATAATCACTCCACATTTTGCTATACAAACCACCCTGTGAAATTAATTCATCATGTGTGCCCTCTTCTACTATTTTCCCACTGTCCACAACAAAAATTCTGTCAGCATTCATCACTGTTGTCAATCTGTGTGCAATCATGATCACTGTCTTATCTTTTGAAAGTTCTTCAAAGGCTTTCTGGACAAGTGTCTCATTTTCGGGATCTGCAAAAGCTGTAGCCTCATCCAGCACAATAATCGGAGCATTCTTAAGAATCGCTCTCGCAATGGCAATTCTCTGCATCTCTCCGCCTGACAGATAGACACCTTTTGTACCAATAACGGTATGGATTCCTTCCGGAAGCTTTTCAAGGATATCCTCACACTGTGCAGCCACAAGTGCCTCTTTTACCTCACTGTCACTGGCATCCGGTCTTGCCAGTCTCACATTATCTGCGATGGATGCTTTTAATAATTTGTTATCCTGAAAAACATAGGAAACTGTATTCATAAGAACATCTTTATCCATATCTTTTACATTAATACCACCTACCAGCATCTCACCGTCAGTCACATCAAAAAACCGGGAAATCAGAGCTGCTATGGTGGTTTTTCCGCCACCGGAAGGTCCTACAAAGGCAACCTTTTTATTCGGCTTGATTTTCAGGCTGATGCTACTTACTGCATCTGTTTTTGCACCGTCATAACGATAAGTAACGTTCTTGAGCTCAACGGAATTATCCTCCGGCTTTTTGTCTCCGGTGATATCAATAGGCGCCAACTGAAATACCATATCAAATCTCGCAAAGGCATCTGCCAGTTTCATCTGTGTCTCACTTGAAAACATGATTTTCTGAAATGCTGTGGTAATCACCGGAGTGATGATCACATAGAACACAAAATTCAGAATGATATCCTGCGTGATATTACCACTGCGGGTCAAGATCAGGGCCAGTGCCACAATAAATCCAAACGTACTGTTGATAAACATGGTAAATATGACCATTGGAGTTCTCATTGACTTTGTATAAGATATACAGAAGTTATAGTAATTGTTAATCGATGCCTTAAAGCGGGAAAAACTGTGAACTGTCTGTCCAAAAGTCTTTACCACCGGAATGCCTCTTACATACTCAACAGCCTCATTATTCATATCTTCCAAAGCATTCTGATATGACTTCATGTCCTCAACCATCTGTGGTCCCAGCATTTTGCCCATGGTCAGAAAGCTAAGGACAATAGGTAAAAGACTCATCAGACCGAAACGCCAGTCATATACAAACAACATGACAATCATGGCTATAGGAACAACGAAGCCATTGATGGTATCTGGCAGCATATGGGCAAGATAGCTTTCTGTTGACGAAGACGCATCATTCACAATCTTTCTGATTCGGCCTGAGCCAAAGGCATCCACAGCACCAATCGGCAGCTTTGTAATATGACTTAACAGAGCAAACCGTATATTGCCGGCCACTCTGAATGCTGCGAGATGAGAACACATCAGTGCACCCACATATACAATCATTGAACACAATGCAAATATGACGGCAAGCCATCCGTTATGTACAATATGGTCTGCCTTTGAAAAATCAGGCCGCACTTTAATGATTTCTTTGACTATTTTAAAAATAAAAATAAATGGTGCAAGAGAAAGAATCGAGCTTAGCGCCGATAATATCATCGACAGATAAGTTAATATTTTTCTTTTCCCTGCATATCCCATCAGACGTGAAAAATCTGATGGCTTTTTCTGCTTACTCATAGAATCCTCCATTCTGAAATGTTTTCATTCTTTGTTTTGCCACTATTCATAGGCAACTTTTTTGTAAACATTTATATTTTAAGTTAGCTAACACTAACCGTTTATTGATTACTAACAAAAATAAAAGAGCCCTAAGGCTCTTTATTAACATCCAATAATCTTATGCCAACCCGGCATAAAGAATGCTTCTATTGTTTTTAAATAATGTTCTGTGTCTTCTTTGGAATAATCATGCATGATCGGCTGTACCAATGCATTTGTGTAGGCACTCATCAGCATATGTAGTTCCTCCTCGCTAAGATCAATAATAGGTAATCCCTGTTTTTTGAGCAGTTCCAATTGCTTCATCATATATTTCTGTGAAGTATTAATCAATTCTTCAAGAAAATTTTCATATCTGGTTCCCTGGGAACAACATAAGATTAATTTAAATTCCCTGCGCCTTGGATACATCACTTTCAACATCATATCAATCTCACTGCTTTCCCACATTCCCTCAAAATTTCCCGAATGTGCCGCCGCATATCCGGCTGAAACATGCTGATCCAGCCATTCCTTTAGTTCACCGACCGCCGGCTCCACCAGCGCATGAAACATATCTTCTTTATCCTTGAAATGACGATATAATCCTCCTGATGTAATTCCTGCGCTGTCTGCAATCGTACGGATGGATGCTCCCTGAAAACCTTTTTTCATAAACTCCTCCATGGCTGCATCCACAATATGAACATGACTGGTGCTCTTATCCTTTGGCATCTTAACGTCACTCCTTTGATATTATCATTCTTTGAGATTATCAGATAGACAATACTCATTTTTATAGTAATCACTGTTAGCTAACATTGATTACTATACTATATTTTCTTCTCAACGTCAAGATACTTTTTTATTTGTTCCATATTATCATATTCATCATGATCATCTATATTCGTGATTCCGAACAACATAGAGCCCCCATCTGACAAATTCGACAAAAGTCAAATCATATCATTTACTTTCTTCGCATATACTAAAGGAACTAATAAAAATGATATATAAATGTTAATGTCAAAAATGAAAAAAATTACAATGATAGAATTCATCAGTTGCCTATCTGCCTGTATTTTGGGTGTCATATTTCACTTTGTTTATCATTGGAGTAACCGTCTGTTTGTGATTGGTCTCTTTTTTCCGATTAACGAATCTATATGGGAACATTTAAAACTAATATTTTTTCCTATTATGATTGTCTCATTAATAGAATACTCTGTGATTCTTTCTTATATTGACAAACACTTAGTAAGTAAGAATACTTCTCTTGCATCACCTCACTATTCTTATTTAATCTGTATAAAACTGAAATCTGCAATCGTTGGAATGCAATCCACTGTTATACTATATTATACACTTAATGGAATGTTTGGAAGAACACCGGATTTTGTCAATATCTTCATTTATTTCATATCTATGTCAATTGCTTATTTTTATAGTAATACGCAAATCAAATCTGACCTTGCAAATACAGAATCAGATTCGTGTGAAATAAATACTTTTCAATTCATTAATAGATTTCAGTGGTATATATTGTAGATTGGAGAACAATGAGGGCAAAAAACACAAAATTATCTGAATACTTTCCTATGATCAAGGCAAGAGAAATGATATTAAAAGAAATCAAAGAAAGCATAAGATTAAATGAAAGGTTTAAGGGTTTTAAAAAAGAAGAACAGGAGTATTTTCTTGATATTTGCACAGGAGCAAAAGGGATTAAGATATTATATGATTCTTTTTTTAAGGAGATTATGAGTCCGGAGTCTACTCCTAATAGAATCAGCAGCCTGTTGTCTGTTTTGATTGGCAAGGAAGTAACAGTTGTAGAAGCTCTTCCAACTGAAAGCAGGATTGCAGACGAGGAATCCCTTCTCATAATGGATATTCTTGTCAAAATGAAAGATGGTACATTGGCAAACATTGAGGCACAGAAAATAGGCTATAAATTTGCAGGAGAACGTGCATCATGTTACTCAGCAGATCTGTTGCTCAGGCAATACAAACGTATAAGGGAACAGTCTTCCAAAAAGACATTTAATTACAAAGATGTTAAAGAGGTATACACCATTATTTTTTTTGAAAACTCACCAGCTGTCTTAAAAAATTACCATGACTCAGTTAATAGCGATATTTTTATTCATAAATTCGAACAAAAATCAGATACAGGCGTAGAGCTTAATCTGCTGCAAAAATTTATATTTATATCACTTGACATATTTAAGATAATATATCAAAATAAAAGTATCAATACGAAAAGTGCAGCATGGCTTACATTCTTAAGTACAGATGAACCTGATGTAATTGAAGAACTGATTACCAACTATCCTGAATTTAAGCCACTGTATGAGGACATATATAATATGTGCAATAATGTGGAAAAGGTGATGGAAATGTTTTCAAATGAGTTGAGAGAAATGGACAGAAATACTGTGCATCTAATGATCGATGAATATCAGGAAGAAGTTGAAAAAAAACTTGCTGAAATTAAAAGACAAAATTCTGAAATTGAAAGACAAAATTCTGAAATTGAAAGACAAAATTCTGAAATTGAAAGACAAAATTCTGAAATCAAAACTCTTAAGGAGGAAAATAGGAAGCAAAAAACAGAACTTCAAAATTTAAAAACTGCAAATGAGACTCAAATTAAAGAGATCATGGCTGCAAACGAAGTCAAAATCGATAGCCTCATAAAAGAAATTGAAAGTTTGAAATCAGTAATACAAAAAAATAAGGACTAACAATCTCAAACAATAATGATACTATACACATTTATAAACCAAACTATACTACTTACCAAATGGTCACAGATAATAAATTCATCTGCATAAATATGCAAGTGCAACCGTATTACATAGAATTGAATCAATATATACTACTTTTTATATCGTTATCAGCAAACGTCAGATATGTCTGTCAGTTTTCTGATAACGATATGATTTTTTTACCCTATATCACTATTATTTCCCACATTCTACCTATCGTCAAATAAAATAATTATATCTTATTATCAAAAGTCTGCTGGATTTTATCTGTCACTACTTGAGAATTGACTGACATAACATATTCCTGGATCTGATTAAAATCCGGCTCATCCGGGAGTTCTGTGTGGTTTGCTGCATATTCTAACTTCTTCTCATATTCGCTTACTAAATCATGGAATTCTCTTCGAAATGATCCGTCATCTTTTTGGAAATCTCCTTTTCTAATACTTAACAATAAGTCATGTTCTTTCTCTCTATATGTGTTGATTTCTCCCTTTTCGAGAATATCAATCGCCATCATGAATAGTCTCACAAGATGCATGGCATGTTTGTTCAAATGATTATTATCTTTTTTGCGATTTCTCTTACCAAGCTTATCATATTCCTTAACAATATTATTCATTTCATTCCAAATGTTTTTGTAATCACGAAGCGGATAATGTGTCAGGTTTGCATCTATGAAAATCTCTTTTTCAAACTCTTTATTGACTGCGTCATCTATATAAATGTTCATGTAACCGTTTTCAAAATTCTGATACCTTCCCATTATGTGATGGATGGAATTCTTTACGGAATTATAAATATGTTTTTCTTTCTCGCTTTGGGGAAAGGAATCCCTCACCAATGCATTTTGCAATCTTCTTAACTGTGCATCTGCGTATCCTCCAAAGGAATGAATGGCTCGTTTTGAGAGAAACATACCTGCCTGTTCAAGCAGACTCCTTCCTATATCATTCAGGTATAGGTAATGCTCCTCTTTCAATCCTAATAATTCAATCGTATTTGGATTGCAGCTGATTAAAAGAGTAATGATTTTATTAAATGCATAGATTGTGGTATCTGTGTTGTTATCAACATATTGCTCATATGTTGTAAGTCCCAGCAGATCTGATTTTCTGTTTAGTGTAATTCCTCTTACATCGATATCACTATTCTCATTATTGGTTCCATAAGCGTAACTACCTCCCAGCCCCAGTAATATGATATTTTTGCCTAAATGTTCATCTGTCTTTAAAAAATCATATTCACTATTACCTAATAAATCATTAAAATTCATTTTGTCACCTTCCTTTTCTCAAGCGCCTATATTTCATATCTACCATACAGTCTCATTCCGGAACACCTTCTGAAAATTATAAAGTTTTTTTTCTCATTTCACTATTAATTATCTGATCTGACATATCATTAGCCTCCGATTAAATCAATCCCTAATTGACATTATTATACATAACTATCATACTTATCGTCAAGCTTCCGGAAATATGCTATTGATGACTATGCACGCAAACAGTTACAGATGATATCATAAAATAAATACAACCTATGATTGGCAAATATCGTTTGTCAACCATAGGTCTAGTGTCTGTTTATTAATATATATTACAATCTCTTTTCAATCTCTTCAATCAATAACTTCAGTGCTTTAATTCGCGCATATTTCTTATCATTCGACTCAAGAACATACCATGGTGCCGTTGTAGTGTTCGTCTTTTGTATCATTTCATCAATTGCTGTCTCATAAAGATCCCATTTTTCACGGTTACGCCAGTCTTCATCTGTGATCTTCCATTGTTTCTCTGGTGTGTTCTGCCTTTCCGTAAAACGCTCTAATTGAACATCCTTATCAATCTGAACCCAGAATTTGATGACAATTGCACCCCAGTCTGTCAAATCTCTTTCAAATTCATTAATCTCATTATAGGCTCTCTGCCAGTCATTTTCACTACAAAATCCTTCCACTCTCTCAACCATGACACGTCCATACCATGTGCGATCAAAAATTGCAATATGTCCCGTCTTAGGAAGTCTTGTCCAAAATCTCCACAGGTAGTGTCTGGCCTTCTCATGAGGTTCAGGACTTGCAATAGGATGAA
>CACYDA010000058.1 GCA_902773095.1 uncultured Lachnospiraceae bacterium
AGTATCATTTGTACGGTTCATTTGTACCGCAGGCGGCTAATGCTGATAAAAGAAATGCGGCGGTCATCATAATAGAAATTACTTTTTATAATTCGCTCCTTTAATACTGTTATTGTTCGAAAAATCAAAAGCTATACAAGACTTTGCGGTCGCCTCGCATCTTAGCATACTTTTTATTATCTGCAAAATTTGTAAATTTCAATGCTTGTTAGTATAACAAATTCATTTTACTGATGATTGTTCAAACGAAACTTATATAAAAGGATCATGCCTCCACCACACAGCATAAGCAATGACGATATTATCATCGCAATATACGGACCAACCTTTATGTTTAATTTCTTTTTAGCCTTTGCCTTTACTGTCGTTTTTTTTGAGGAATCCGAAGTTGTTGTTGAACGTGAATCTACTGCATCGTATTTGCTCGTTGTGTAACTGCTAGTTCCATATGTAGTTCTCGTTGTGGTTCTCGTTGTGCTGCTGGTTGTGTAGCTGTTCACTGCATATGAATCTTCCTTACTATCTGAATAAACGTAATCATAATTGTATTCGCCATAGTAGTCTTCATAGTAGCTGCTGTCGGCAAATGCAGTAATATCTGATAATCCTACAGCGGTCATAGTAAGAACAAGTACCATCAAAACCAATAAAACTCTTTTCATTTTTTTACCTCATTTCTGAATAATCACATTCTGTTATTTTGATATGCTATTTCGTCAAAGTAGTCAAACTTAAACAAAAACGGCTCTCTGCCGGGAAGACCTACTATTGCTTCACCCAGCTTTAGATTAGTTATATCCCAATCTTCGACAACATATCCATCTCGTGTTTCTTCAATTAAACCCTTTGTCGCAATAATATTGCTGAAAGAATCCTTCTTTCTATTTTGACCAAAAGCATCTTGAATATGCTTTCGAGAACGCTGGTCATTGACACGAAATGCAAAGGTTGTAAGAAAACCCGACATTATGCTTCGTGCTCTCTCCTCACCGTAGCTTTCATAGATCTGTTCAACATTCTGAATACCAATCAGAAATTTTATTCCAAGACTACGTCCGAAATTAACAGCATCATCTATATGTACAAGATTCGGAAGAAGTCTGAACTCATCGGTGATGAAGAAAACATTTCCTTTTGTTCGGTCACGTCCAAGAGCCTCTTTTATTGCAAGATCAAACATAAGACTGTAGATCGGCGCCAGCATACTGCCAATGCTGAGGTCGTATTCAATAAAAATGATACGCCCACCTTTTTGCTTTGTAAGATTTTTAAGACTCAAAGTACCATACTTATTAAAATTACCTATAAATATCTGACGAATCACCTGCTGCATCTCTGCAAGTACACCCTGAGTCTGGTTAGAATCCTCGTTATCAATATAACTGACCATCGCTTTAAACTGATCATACTTATTGAGCAATGCTTTAAGCTCTTTTGCCTTTGCAGAAAACAGGAAATTTGTCAAGCCGCGATTAGTTCGTTCCTTGCGATTTTTGGTTTTCATAAAATCCCATAGCACCGCTGTAAAAATATCACGTGCGGCATTTGGAAAAAATGGTTGATTCGTTTTTTCGCAAGCATCTTTAAACAAAGCATGCGATATCTCGATCAAGCTTTCCATCATTCTTTCGCCTGTTTGAATCTCATCGAAGATATTCCAATAATTCTTACGTCCAAGATGATCAACAGCAGTTTCATCGTTACTTATTACAATATCTCCCGGAGTATAGAATGTTTGGTAAAAGTCACCCTTTGTGTCAAATATTATTGCAACTGAATCCTGATCCATGGTGCGGCGAACCTCAGCAATAACCTGATTAATTGCATTTGTTTTTCCTGTACCAATACCACCGATAAGCATAATATGACGACCAAGCATTCCCTCGGAGAAAGGAATGTACGCACGATTTCCACTGCCGTCGCATCCAGGAATGTTAATCATAGGAGTTCCAATATCAAAATGCGGAACATGATCACGATGCAGCTGATCACCAAACAAAACAGTACTCATTCGAACATTGTCATTTTTTTTAGTTATCTGATCACTCATATCGGTAACAGGCTGCGGACGTGACTGGGGCTGCAATTGCGGTTGTACCTGTGAATGCTGCTGAAATCCTGATGATGTCGGCTGTACTCTCTGAACTGGCTGATGTTCAGGGTAACGTCCCGAAGCAGGTTGCTGCATAGATACAGGCTTCAGTGCAGTCGGCGGCTGTTTCTTGTTAAACATATTATAGTATCACTCCATTCATAATATCATATCATTACTTAGAAATTCCATCATTGTCTTTATCTTTGTCTTTTTTGGTATCTTCACCAGCATCAGACGGGACGTTATTATTGTTATTATTGCTCGATCCATCTTGTGAGTTATCTTGTGAGTTATCTTCATCATTCGCACCATTTATATCATCGGCTGAGAACTCTGCATCATTTCCGACACCATTATCAGAGATACCATTCTCTTTTCCTTCATTCTCATTACCTAATGAATTAGACTTATCTTGCTCCAAATCTTTGTTGCCGTTAAGTATATCATCTTCATCTTCATTTTCATTACCTAATGAAGTAGACTTATCTTGCTCCAAATCTTTGTTGCCGTTAAGTATATCATCTTCATTTTCATTACCTAATGAAGTAGACTTATCTTGCTCCAAATCTTTGTTGCCGTTAAGTATAT
>CACYDA010000059.1 GCA_902773095.1 uncultured Lachnospiraceae bacterium
AGATTCTCAACCATTAATCCAGGACAAGACTGTGATGATTTTGTCTTCCTGTTAAGCGTTGGTGAAGCAAAGAAATACTATTCTGATGACTTAAGCAGAATCTGCATTCCAACGTATGAAGGACAGTTTTATCAGGAAGATAATGATAAACGTATCCTTGCAATTGATGACAGAAAACCATGCGCATGGTGGCTGCGAAACCAGGGGATGAACATGTGTACCGCTGCAATTGTTGGCGCAGATGGGGATGTCTTTGACCCGGGTTTTGAAGCAGATAGATATGTGCTGGGCGTCCGGCCTGCAATGTGGGTTGATATTGATCTGCTTATTGCACTTTCCTCGGGGAAAGACGATGAAGAAACTAAAGCCCTTGAAAGGCTTGAAATGGAGAAGGCTGTTCAAGAAGCTAATAACAGAAGTGCCAAAGGTGCTTTGCACTTCAATCAACAGATAGTAAGAGATCAAAAAGCATATATTCGTCAACAGCAAGAAGGCTTCTCGGAAAGTCATTTTACTGTCGGTAATACAATTCAGTTCGGACACTATGTCCAGGATTCTTTTGACTCTCATGAAGAAAACCTGTCCTGGATAGTCCTGGGAATACACGCGGGGAAAGCACTTATCACAACAGAAAAAATAATTGATTGCCAACCGTTTATTTCTGAAAGTTATAGCGCAGCCAATTGGGCAGAAAGCGAGATAAGGAAATGGCTGAATAACGATTTTTATAATATTGCATTCGCTGATTCAGAAAAAAAAGCCATAACATTATCATTAGTTGATGACTGGGATTGCTGTATTTTTAATGATAATGACGAGCATAGTACAGTTCAGAGAGTAGGGACTGACGAATCTGGTCAAATATCGGAAGATCATGTTTTTCTTCTCAGTATGACAGAAACAATTCGCGAGCCTGGCTATCCGCCCAAACTATTGTCGATTTTAGATAATGCTTCGACTACTCCATATGCCGAAAGCAAGAACAAAATGTCCATGTATATGCCAATTCATGGTTGGTGGTTACGAACAAAAACAGCACTGCCGATACATACTGTATATGTAACGTGTGAAAGTTTTGAGCATTATAATGAAAAGAATGGTGAATATGAAGAAGCTCAGCATTACAATCCAGGACTGAAGTCATTTGGACTTGGAGTACGGCCTGCAATATGGTTGGATATTGCTGAGTATCGGAAACAGAATGGCCTTGATTCCATTGAGGAAGAAGGACCGCAAATCGTTTCTGCTGATGATCAAAATGATGAAAGCACTTTCAGTATCGTACCAAACCCATCTCAAAACCTAAACAAGATTAATTCGTTCTTTACTAAGGTTGTTGGTGTAACGTATAAGAATGATGATGGGTCTGATCGGCAACGTATAATCCGTGATCTTGTCCATAATGGAGAATTGGAAGAAGAGACTGAAATGCTGCTGATTCCCGAACCAACGAACCGATTTGATCCCAATTGCATCCGCGTTGTTACAAAGAATGGTTTACAGATAGGTAATTTATCGAAAGAAGTTGCCGCCAAAGTTGCTCCGCAAATCAAAACAGGGATAATCTGTAAAGCATATGTAACAGCTCAGACAGGAGGCAGTGTTGGATATTCATATGGAGTAAATATCCGCATTGATCAGTATCAATCATCCTCGCAAACTCCCGTTATCTCTTCCAGTTATTCATCATTTGATGCAAAAGCTGATTTGGAAGAAGCCTTAAATTATTATCATGATCACAATACAGAAGACGCGTTCCCGCTTTTTCTCAAAGCAGCAAAAGCAGGAAACGCAGAAGCTCAGTATTATACAGGAGTATGTTATGATTTCGGCCGAGGTACTTCCAAGGATGAAAAAGAAGCGGCCAAATGGTATGAATTATCAGCGCAGCAAGGCTTTGCACGGGCACAGACTGATTTGGCTATCGATTACAGAGAAGGCATAGGTGTCCCTGCCGATTATGGGAAAGCATTATACTGGGCAAAAAAAGCTGCTGATCAACATTACCCAGGAGCAATTATTGTGCTAGGCAATTTGTATGAATTTGGCTTTGGTGTTCCTCTGGATCTGGTAAAATCATTTGAATTCTATTTACAGGCAGCAAATATGGAAGATCCTAACGGTATGAGCAATGTCGGAATGGCTTATCTTTTAGGACGAGGAGTTGAACAAGATCTGACAGAAGCAGCAAAATGGAACAGACGTGCAGCTGAAAAGGGGCAGGCAAAAGCTCAGTTCAATCTGGCAATGCAATATGCCAGAGGAGACGGAGTACCCGTAGATGAAGCCGAAGCTGGCCATTGGTTTAGGGAAGCTGCAGCCAACGGACATCCGCAAGCAATGAGTATTCTTGACAGTATGAGAGATTATTAGATTTCACATGTTGAAAAGAAAGTTTTACCATAGCTATTCGCTCGGATAGATAGCGCTTGGGAAAATGGATCAAATGTATAAGGATATTCATTCGAAAAAAGGAGTGTGATATTTAATGTATTCTCATGTAATCACTCTCAAACAGATGTATGCAGACTTTGCTCCAAAGTTCAAGGCTTGTGTTATTCGTGATGATGATGCGTGGAAATTGATTGATCGAAATCAT
>CACYDA010000060.1 GCA_902773095.1 uncultured Lachnospiraceae bacterium
AAAAAAGCGGGAGTTTTTTTGCTTACTGCAGTAATGCTGGCAGGAGTATTGTCAGGATGTGGTAATGCAGAAAGCAGTGACAGTGGCAATCGCAGTGGCGGAAGTTCCTCGGAAAATGGAAGGTCAGAAAGTAATACTACTGTAAAAATCTTGCTTGCCAAAGAGAGTTTGTGTTTGGGAGTAGTCCATTTTGCTATCGAAAACGGATATTTTGATGAAGAATTTGGAAACATCGGACAGAAGTATGAGATTGTTGAGGGGGAAGTGAGCCAGACAGCTGATTTGGTAGCAACAGGTCAGGTAAATGCGGCCTATGGACTGACAGCAAGTTATATGGAACCGATTTCAAACGGTCTTAATATTGTATTCACAACAGGTCTTCACCGCGGATGTACAAAGTTTTATGCAAAACCAGATTCGGGAATCGAGACAGTGGCAGACTTGAAGGGAAAGACGGTAGGTGTACCTTCTTTGAGCGACAGTTCTACTCTGAATATCAAAAGAAAGATTGCGGATGCAGGACTTGATGTAGTCAGTGCAAAACCAGATGTTGAATTTGTGGCATATGCCATGACGGATTTGCCAGTGGCACTTGAAAATGGGGCCATCGATGCCATCGGTCTTCATGACCCTGTTGCCACAACCGCAGAAGATGATTTTGGATTTAAGAAGTTTTTAGATACAGGTGAAGATGAGAAGTTTGCACATGAATACTGCTGTCAGGCATTTGTATCAGCGGAATTGATCGAAAAAAATCCCGAAGGAGCGGCAGCGTATACAAGAGCCATGCAGAAAGCGGCAGCATACATCCAGGCATTACCATATGAGGCTGCACAGATACAGGTTGACAAAAAATATATAACAGGGAATCCAAAACATAATGGTCTCATATTGGATAGTCTTAATTTCACGCCTTCTGTATCCTTGGGACAGCAGACATTTAAAGATGCTTTCACTGATTTGCAGAAAATCGGAATATTATCAGATGCATTAGACGCAGAGGAATTCTATCAAAAAGCAACGGTAAATCTCGACGGGGTACCGGATGGATATATCTATCATCCGGACACGAAGGAATTTACAGAAACAACCTAAGAACAAAATATGGTATCAGGGATGACTGTTGCCAGTAACAGAATTTAAGTTCCATTCAAACGGGGAGTTCACTGCCTATACAGGCGTTGGACTCCCCGTTTCAGTGAAAGCCACAGGATTTGATTCATAGTTTTTTTCTATAAGTAGCAATAAATAGAATGTAATGGAATATTTCATATCGGAGAAGTATAATATTGAGGATACATACAATGCACAAAAGTAACACAGACACGCGCTTTTTGTGCATGATCTGCAACATGCGTTACTTGAACTGGAGTTTCGCAATTACTTAAAATAGAAGAAGGGCAGGAAAGGAGAAGAGAATGAGAGTATCAGCGAAGGGAAGATATGCAATAAGATTTATGATGGATTTGGCAATCAATAGTAATGGAAATCCGGTTGCGATTAAGGATATAGCGGCGAGACAAAATATTTCTGTAAAATATTTAGAACAGATAGCAGCAATGTTAAATAAGGCCTATTATATCAAAAGTATACGGGGATTTAAGGGAGGATATGTATTATATCATGAACCGAAGACATATACTGTGGCAGATATTCTTAGGATCACAGAGGGAAGCCTTGCTCCTATTGACTGTGTCGGTGAAAGTGCGTTTGAATGTGAGAAAAAGGGAGTCTGTGTCAGTGCGAGAATCTGGGAGCGACTCTATCATGCGGTGAATGATACATTAAATGATATTACATTACAGGATCTTGTGGAATGGAATAATGAGATGGAAGCAAATCAGTATGTGATTTAACATAACCTGTAAATGGTAATGATAGAAAGAATGGAGATAAAATGTATATTGATAATAACAATCAAAGCTATCAGATCAGAAATGCGTTGATGCAGGATCTGGATTCTATTGCAGAGCTGGAACGCATATGTTTTCCTGAAAAAGAAGCAGCAACAAAACAAAAGTTCCGGGAACGGTTGGCAGTTTTTAACAATTATTTCTGGCTGCTGGAGGAAGAAAAGGAAAATGGGAGAACGGTCAGTATGGTGAATGGGATGTTAAGTGATGAAGAAAATCTGGTGGATGAAATGTATGAAAACTCAAATATGCACAGAGACGATGGAAAATGGATGATGATATTCGGAGTGGAAACAAGACCGGAATTTCAAAAAAGAGGACTGGCGGGATTTCTTTTGGAGTATGTGATAGAAGAAATCAGAAAACAGAGGAAAAACGGCATTGTTCTGACATGTAAAGAGGAACTTTTACCATTCTATGAACGACTTGGTTTTGTCAATGAGGGAGTTTCAAAGTCGACACATGGAGATGCTCTATGGTACCAGATGAGGCTGAAGTTCAAAAAATAATAGAATAAGTGATTGACAAATGAAAAATAAAAATATATATTAATCATATGGATTAAGTATGAAATTAAGAAAAATAGAAATACTTCATGAAATTGAAATTAAATTTGAAATTAAATTTGAAATTAAATTTGAAATTAAATTTGAGATTAAATTTGAGATTAAATTTGAAATTAAATTTGAAATTGGATTTGAAATTGAAATGCCGGATGAATTTAGAAGAAAGGATAAATGCATTTGCAGGTGGGATTCTTTATTCACAAACAGTTATGGGGGCATCCTTTAGAATGATGTGCGATGGTTTTCTGCAATAGGCATGGGTATTAAAATGACATTAACACAATTAAAATATGCGATTACAGTTGCAAGTTCTGATTCGATGAATGAGGCAGCAAGGGTACTGTTTATTTCGCAGCCTAGTTTATCTGCTGCGATGAAAGATTTGGAAGAAGAGACAGGAGTCCAGCTGTTTCGAAGAACCAACAGAGGAGTGCAGGTAACTCCGGAAGGTGAAGAATTTATCGGGTATGCGAGACAGGTTGTTGAGCAGTACCAGCTGATTGAATCAAAGTATATTCAGAAGGAAAAAATCAAAAAAAAGTTCAGCGTGTCAATGCAGCATTATACATTTGCAGTCAATGCATTTGTGGAGATGGTGAAACAGTTTGGAATGGATGAATATGAATTTGCAATACACGAGACAAAAACGTATGAAGTCATTGAGGATGTGAAGAATTTCAGAAGCGAGATCGGAATATTGTATATCAATGATTTCAATCAGAAAATCCTGACAAAGCTTTTTACAGAGTTTAATCTGGAATTTCATGAGATTTTAAAGTGCCATATTTATGTATATATGTGGAAAGGTCATCCGCTTTCAGACCAGGAAGAAGTGACATTAGAAGAACTTGCAGAATATCCGTGTCTGGCATTTGAGCAGGGAGAAAACAATTCCTTTTATTTTGCGGAAGAGGTATTGAGTACATATGAATATAAGCGGCTGATTAAGGCAGATGACAGGGCTACACTTCTGAATCTTATGGTTGGTCTGAATGGGTATACATTGTGTTCCGGTATCATGTGTGAGGAACTCAATGGTACAGATTATTGTGCAGTCAGACTACATTCGGATGAGATTATGACCATTGGTTATTTAAAGAGAAAAGGAACTGCGTTAAGTGAACTGGGAAAGAAATATTTAGAGGAAATATCAAAATATAAAGATCGTGCGCTTGGATAAACGGCGCATGGATGTGAATTGATTCAATAAAAAATGACCGGAGGAATAAAGATGGAAAAGAGTATAGAAACAAAATGTATTCATTCAGAAAACGAGAATAGAGATGCCGTATATGGCGCAATTAGTTATCCAATCTTCCAGACTGCAACATTTGCACATAAGGGAGTAGGAATGAGCACAGGATATGATTATAGCAGGGCGCAGAATCCTACAAGAGAGCAACTGGATCATATTGTTGCAGGGCTTGAAAACGGAGTGGCATCCTTTTCTTTTGCAAGCGGAATGGCAGCGATTACAGCCGTGATGGAATTGTTTGAGCCGGGAACCCATGTGATTGCAGATAATGATCTGTATGGAGGCAGCATAAGACTGTTTCGTACCATCAGTAAAAAGAATGGTATTGAATTTACCAGTGTGGATTGCAGCAAAGAAGATATTAGTGGATATATCAAGGAAAATACAAAGGCGGTTTTTATCGAGACACCAACAAATCCAATGATGAATGTAACAGATCTTGAGGCTCTTGCAAAGATCACAAAGAAAAATGGTCTGCTGTTGATTGTGGACAATACATTCTTATCACCTTATTTTCAGAATCCCCTTGATTTGGGAGCAGATATTGTGGTACATAGTGGAACAAAATTTTTAAGTGGTCATAATGATGCATTGGCCGGATTTGTCATTACTTCCAGTCAGGAAATTGCAGACAGGATTGGATTTAATCTCCTGACAACAGGTTCCAGTCTTTCTCCGTTTGACAGCTGGCTTGTGATGAGAGGAATCAAGACCCTTGCCGTCAGAATGGAAAGGGCACAGGAAAATGCCATTGACATCGTAAAATGGCTTGGCAATTCTAAATATGTTAAAAATGTGATTTATCCCGGGTTAGAGACACATCCGGGTCATGAGATTATGAAGAAGCAGGCAAGAGGCTTTGGCGCAATGATTACCTTTGAGGTCATTAGTAAAGAATTTGCATTAGAGGTGTTAAAAAAAGTCCGTTTGATTAAATTCGCAGAGAGTTTGGGCGGGGTGGAGAGTTTGATCACCTATCCTGTTACACAGACACATGCAGATGTACCAAAAGATGTGTTGGAAGCCAATGGAATAACGGACAGAATTTTGAGAATGTCTGTAGGAATTGAAGCTGTGAAAGATTTGATAGAAGAACTGGAAAATGTATTTGATGAGGTGGCATGTGAACTAGGGATTTAACTTAGTTTTCTTTGTCGGATAGAAAAAGGATTGGAGAAAAAATGGCAGAAAAAAATCTTGATTTTGATAGAGTGATTGAAAGAAGGAATACAAATTGTCTGAAGTATGATTTTGCCGAACAGCGGGGAAAACCAAAAGATGTGCTTCCATTGTGGGTGGCTGATATGGATTTTAGGACATCTTCTTATGTGCAGGAGGCCCTCATCAAGCAGGCACAACATGGGATTTTTGGTTATAGTGAAGTGAAAGAAAAGTATTTTGAAGCATTGCGGGATTGGATGAAGCGTCACTATGACTGGGAGGTAAAAAGGGAGTGGCTTGTCAAAACACCCGGAATTGTTTTTGCGCTTGCAATGGCTGTAAAGGCATTTACCAATGAGAACGATGCAGTGTTACTACAGCTTCCTGTATATTATCCGTTTAGTGAAGTGATAGAAGATAATCACCGGAGAATTGTCAGTAATACACTGAAACAAGACAAAAATGGAAAATATAGTATTGACTTTGAGGATTTTGAGGATAAGATAGTAAGGAAAGAAATTAAACTATTTTTCTTATGCAATCCGCATAATCCGGTGGGAAGAGTTTTCACGAAAGAAGAATTGACAAGAATGGGTGACATATGTGTCAAACATCATGTGATTGTTGTGAGTGATGAAATTCATGCTGATTTTGTGTTTAAAGGAAAGCATACCGTATTTGCAGATTTGAAGGAAGAATACAAAAAAATAAGTATAACATGTACTTCTCCAAGTAAGACATTTAATCTGGCCGGATTTCAGGTGTCTAATATTTTTGTACAGGATCCAAAGCTGAAAAAGATGTTAAAAAAGCAGATTGCAGCAGCTGGTTACAGCCAGCTTAGCATTATGGGACTTGTAGCATGTGAAGCGGCCTACAGGGATGGAGAAGAATGGTACAATGCAATGTTAGAATATGTGAGAGCTAATATCGAATATACAAAAGAATTTTTTGTGGAAAGACTTCCAAAGATTAAGGTGACAGATTTGGAGGGTACATATCTTGTATGGCTTGATTTTAGGAAACTGGGTCTTTCGAATGAGCAGTTAGAAGATCTGATTGTCAATAAAGCGGGACTGTGGCTTGATAGCGGGGCCATATTTGGTGAGTCGGGATTAGGTTTCCAGAGGATTAATGTTGCGTGTCCAAGAAGCATTCTAAAAGAGGCTCTTATGAGAATTGAGAATGTATTTCATCAATATTAAAACTTAAAAATGGAAAGGGAATCATATGTTTATTTCAGAATTATTTAAAAAGGAAAGGCCGGCATTTACGTTTGAAGTATTTCCGCCAAAGAAGACAAGCCCGATTGAAAGTATTTATGAAACATTGGATGAGCTTGCAAAACTGAATCCGGATTTTATTTCTGTTACTTATGGAGCAGGAGGAAGTTATGCAGATTCAAAAACATGTAAGATTGCTTCCGATATTCAGGAAAAATATCACATCATGTCAGCGGCACATTTAAGCTGCATTTATAATTCAAAAGAAGAAATTGATTTGATTCTTGAAGATTTAAAGCAGCATGGAATACATAATATTCTTGCACTGCGTGGAGATGAAAATCCGGATCTCCCGATTAAGACAGATTTCAAACATGCAAGTGATCTGATTGAATATATCAAGGAAGTAAGTGGAGATACATTTCATATATCCGGTGCGTGTTATCCGGAGGGGCACCTGGAGGCAGAATCGCTGGAAGCGGATGTAAGAAATTTAAAGAGAAAAGTGATGGCCGGTGCGACACATTTGATTTCACAACTGTTTTTTGATAATAGCTATTTTTATAATTTTCAGGATAAAGCCGGTATGATTGGAATTAATGTGCCAATTGAAGCGGGAATCATGCCTGTGTCAAATAAGTCGCAGATTGAAAAAATGGTGTCAATTTGTGGAGCGAGTATTCCGGCAAAACTGAATACGATATTGCAAAAGTATGGCGATCGTCCGGAGGATTTAAGAGAGGCAGGAATAGAATATGCCATTGGTCAAATTGAGGATCTGCTTGACAAGGGAGTGGATGGAATTCACCTTTATACGATGAATAATCCTTATATTGCAGGAAGGATTACAGAAGTGGTCAGACAAATGATCTAATGGTGTGACTTACCATATTCATGCAGAATGGAAGGAATATAGCTTGACTTTTTTTTGATAAAAGTATACAATTCATAGTGAATAAATTGGAATTATGGAATTTTAAAGTGAGGAATGCGTTATGAAGATATCGACAAAGGGCAGATATGCACTCAGACTGATGATTGATCTTGCAACTTATAATATTGGAGAACCAATCAGTATCAAGGATATATCAAAGCGACAGGAAATATCAGAAAAGTATCTTGAACAGATTATTTCGATTCTTAATAAAGCCGGCTATGTGAGAAGTGTCAGAGGAGCGCAGGGAGGATATCTGCTTACGAAAGAGCCAAAGGATTACACTGTTGGCATGATTCTTCGACTTACAGAAGGGGATTTGGCTCCGGTAAGCTGTGTGAATGCACGGGAAGATGTATGTGATAAGCGTGACACCTGCGTTACCATCAGAATATGGCAGCAGATCAATGATGCAATAGGTAATGTTGTGGACAATATCACATTAGAAGATTTGATTGAGTGGAAAGAAGATATTGCGGATCAGTATGTGATATAAATACGAAACAGTGAAAAGGATTTGCTTGAGCGGCAAATCTTTTTCAGATATTATGAGAAATGTTCAGATATTATGAGAGATGTTAGAATATTATGAGAAATGTTCAGATATTATGAGAGATGTTCCTGAAGATAGGTGGATGTATGTGCATGTGTTTGATCTGTTTCATTAGGTTGCAATAATTTTCATTTTAGTATATATTTGTCTGTATAAATGGAGTATTATTCGATTAGTTGATACAATGCACAAAATGTGTATTATATACAATATATGTTGCTATATCCAGAGTTTCGCAATTACCTAATGGAAAAGATTATGGAGGTGTTTAACATGTGCGAGTTACTTGGAATCAGTTCGAAAACACCGGATGACTATAAAGAGATTTTGAGAGAGTTTTTTAAACACAGTTATTTTAATCCTCATGGGTGGGGAATGATGTATATGTCTGATGGTGAATTGAAAATCGCAAGAGAAACAGTGAGTGCGAATGAAAGTGAAATCATAGATGAGCTTATATGTCAGCTTCAGAAACAAAAGGTTTTGCTTGCACATATCAGATATGCGACGGTAGGTTCACGAAGACTTGAAAATTGCCATCCCTTTGTGAGAAAAGATCAATCGGGAAGACAATGGATTATGATTCATAATGGCACGGTTTATTCGGGAAATATGATTAATAAGTATGCGAAATGCCAAAGTGGGGATACTGATTCAGAGAGGATTCTTATGTGCCTGATGGATGCGATGAATCAAGCAATTGATAAAAATGGGGGATCTCTTAATGAAAAACAGAGGTTTGAGGTGATTGACGGGTTTGTAGGAGAGATTTCACCGAGAAATAAGGTTAATCTGATGATATATGATGGTGAAATTTTATATGCACATAAAAATATGAAAAATACATTGTCATTTAAAAGACAAAATGATGGAATTATTCTTGCAACGAAACCATTAGATGATGAGGGATGGATACCACTGCCAATGACAAGGCTGTTGGGATTTAAAGCAGGAAAGCTGATTTATCAGGGAAAAGATCATGGAAATGTATTTGTGTCCTCGTTGGAAAGCATTACGCAGTATGACGCAATGCATATATAAAAAATATTAAAATAGATAATTACTATTGACAAGTAGGAATTCTTGTATATAATAGTTTATATCAGAGTGATTTACTAGGAAATGTATGAAAAGTAGACTGAGACATTAAGCAGAAAGGACATGCGTATGCATGGTAGGTATATACGATGGGTAAAGTAATCTATTTAGATAACGCTGCTACGACACAAGTTTATCCTGAGGTAGTGGAGGCAATGGCACCATTTTTTACAGAGTTTTATGGAAATCCTTCCGCAATTTATTCTTTTGCAGGAGAAGCAAATAAAGCAGTCACGAAAGCCAGAGAACAGCTTGCAAGCGTGATTCATGCAAAACCGGAAGAGATTTATTTTACCGGTGGCGGAAGTGAGTCAGATAACTGGGCGCTTAAGGCGACAGTAGAAGCATATGCGAATAAAGGAAAACATATTATTACGACGGCAATCGAGCACCATGCCATTCTTCACACAGCAGAATACCTTGAGAAAAACGGATGTGAAGTGACATATGTTGGAGTTGATGAAAATGGTGTTGTGAAATTGGAGGAATTAGAAGCAGCCATCAGACCGGATACCATTTTAATTTCAGTGATGACAGCTAACAATGAGATTGGTACAATACAGCCGATTGAAGAGATTGGTAAGATTGCAAAGAAAAATGGAATCTTGTTCCATACAGATGCGGTGCAGGCGTTTGGTCATATTCCAATCGATGTAGATCAGATGAATATTGATATGTTGAGTGCAAGCGGACATAAGATTAACGGTCCAAAAGGGATTGGTATTATGTATATCAGAAAAGGTGTAAAAATCCGTTCATTCATTCATGGTGGAGCTCAGGAAAGACAGAGAAGGGCAGGAACACATAATGTGCCGGGAATCGTTGGATTTGGAAAGGCAATTGAGCTGGCTGCAAAGAACATGGAAGAGAGAATCCAATATGAAACAGAGCTCAGAGATTATTTGATTGAACGTGTTTTAAGCGAAATTCCTTATACAAGGCTGAATGGACACAAGACAGACAGGCTTCCTAATAATGCAAGCTTCTGTTTCAGATTTATCGAAGGCGAATCAATGCTGATTCTGCTTGACCAGGAAGGAATCTGTGGCTCAAGTGGATCTGCATGTACATCAGGTTCCCTTGATCCATCACATGTGCTTCTTGCCATAGGATTGCCACATGAGATTGCCCATGGCTCATTGAGACTGACTCTTTCAGAAAAGACCACAAAGGAAGACATTGATTTCACGGTAGATGAATTGAAGAAGATTATTGAAAGACTTAGAAGTATGTCTCCACTTTATGAGGATTTTGTTAAAAAACAGGGAAAATAATATATAGAAAATGTGATGCAGTAATGCAATTAAAATATAGAAAATGTGATGCAGGTAATGCAATTAAAATATAGAAAATGTGATGCAGGTAATGCAATTAAAATATAGAAAATGTGATGCAGGTAATGCAATGCGAATATTTTAATGTGTAATAAATACAGTATGATAATGCAATGCGGAAATATAAATGTGAAAACATAGAACAGACAAATAGAATGCAGATGAGTATCAGAAGGGACGATTGATTATGTATAGTGAAAAGGTAATGGATCATTTCAGTAATCCGAGAAATGTCGGAGAGATGGAAAATCCAAGTGGTGTCGGTACAGTCGGAAATGCTAAATGTGGTGATATCATGCGAATGTATCTTGATATAGATGAGAATGGAGTAATCCGTGAAGCAAAATTCAAAACATTTGGTTGTGGTGCGGCTGTAGCAACAAGCAGTATGGCAACAGAACTTGTTAAGGGAAAAACAGTGCAGGAGGCATTGGAAGTCACAAATAAAGCAGTAATGGAAGCACTTGACGGACTTCCACCGGTTAAGGTACACTGTTCACTTCTTGCAGAAGAAGCAATTCATGCAGCATTATGGGATTATGCAGAAAAGAACAATATCAAAATCGAAGGTCTTGAAAAACCGGTTACTGATATTGGTGAAAAAGAAGAGGATGTATCTGAGACATACTAATAGGATTTCCGAGGAGGAAGCATCTGAGGAATACTAATAGGATTTCAGAGGAGGAAGCATTTGAGGAATACTAATAGGA
>CACYDA010000061.1 GCA_902773095.1 uncultured Lachnospiraceae bacterium
CTCAACTACAGACCCCTCTTCACCGACTGCCACCTCGTCACCGGATAATTCTGTTTCATTCGATACGATCACCTGATTAATATTATTATTTTCATAAATATAATTAATTGCTGCCTCACCTCTCATATCAAATAATATTTCTTCACGAGAAATCGCTTTTAATACATCCTCTTTCGAATTAAAACTGTCATAATCTTCCACATACTCATTTAATTTAGCTTCGAGTTGTTCGTCT
The DNA here is from genome assembly GCA_902773095.1 of uncultured Lachnospiraceae bacterium. GTDB lineage: Bacteria > Bacillota > Clostridia > Lachnospirales > Lachnospiraceae > Bovifimicola. Next base: position 236 of record CACYDA010000061.1, read on the forward strand.
GTGATATCTATTCCGGCTGCTTTTACAATAGCTTCGACTACCAAAGTCTGTTTTGTCGCTTCCACTGCATCCAGCTTCAAATCGTCCATTGTTTTTCCGGAATATCCAAGATATGTCTCAAGGTCAGCCCCAGAATAAGAAGCATACATTTCATATGACTTCACCAGCGAATTATAATTCATATTGTAGATAAATGCAGGACATCCTGATACTTCAGAAGCATCAACAATTCTTTGTAATAATTCAGACTCTGTTGTATTCTTTGCATTTTTCTCATTTGCTTCTTCCAATTCTTTTCTCTTTCCTTCTTTATATGCTTCCAACGTGTCATATTCCGTATGATCAGCAATAAATGCGTCCGTTACCTCCGGTATGATTGCCTGCTGTATTTCTTTCAGGCTTACATTATAAGTAGCTTCAATTGTGCCCGCCTCACCGGTCTCTTCATCATACTTCGTTTCCTCAAGGGTAAATGAAATATTTGCTCCTGTGGCCAAATCAATAAGTTTTTCATCAAATTCTTCACCGAGGCTTTGATTTCCCACTGTCATTTCAAAATCAGCCTGGACAACATCATCCTGTCCCTCTGCAATTCTTGTATAATCTATGATTACCTTGTCCCCTAACACTACATTTCGATCAGTAACGGTTTCAAAAGTTGTCTGGTCTTCAATGATACTGTCGAGAGAACTCTGGATATCCGCATCCGTAACTGCCTGAATCTCTTCATTGATATCTAATCCTGTATACTGTCCTAATGTTACGTAATCATTAATATCATACTCTACAACTTTTCTTGCAGACGCATTTTTTTCTTTTTTCTTGCTACCACATCCTGTAAAAGAAGTCATTGCTACTGCAGCGGCAATTGATAATACTACAGCTCGTTTCACTATATGTTTCTTCATTGTATTGTTTCCTTTCAACTATTAGTATCCTTGTCTGAACATATTTCTGACAAACTAAAAATCACAACGGATTCTTCTGTCATCATTGTTTGGTCATAAAACCATTCTTTACTATATCACAATTCACAATTACTGTCAAAGCGTTTTTTTTGCCATATGAGAACATGGAGTGACTGACTGAAATGTCCGACAAAGATTGCATCCGGGCTTTTTGATTTGCATGTCAGCAGGAAACGAGAGGCACTATACCGTCATCGTTTCGATCTTGTGCCTGCTTATTAATAGTTTTTTACAATTTCTTTTTTCAGTCTTCCAATAATTTTCTTTTCCAGCCTTGATATATATGACTGGGATATTCCCAGCATGTCTGCAACTTCTTTTTGTGTAAGCTCCTCACCATTTTCATTATTTAAACCAAACCGAAGCTCCACAATCTTCCTTTCCCTTTTATTCAACTTCGAAACCGCCTTAATAAGAATTTTCCTTTCCACCTCATCCTCGATATTTTTCGAAATCACATCTTCCTCTGTTCCTAATACATCCGACAAAAGAAGCTCATTTCCATCCCAATCCACATTGAGCGGTTCATCGATTGATACTTCCATTTTTGTTTTGCTTGTTCTTCTTAAATACATTAATATTTCATTTTCGATACATCTGGATGCATATGTGGCTAATTTGATATTTTTTTCCGGATCAAACGTATTGATTGATTTGATTAATCCAATGGTTCCGATGGAAATCAAATCTTCTACACCAATTCCCGTATTATCAAATTTTTTTGCAATATATACGACAAGCCTCAAGTTTCTTTCAATCAGAATTTTCTTTGCTTCCATTTCTTCTTCTGTATTCAGCCTGCATATGATCTTCTGCTCCTCTTCTGCTTCAAGCGGCGGCGGAAGTATATCTGCTCCGCCTATGTAATGAATCTCCCCTTTTTTTCCAAACAGAATATTTCTAATGTTTGGAATTACTCTAAACTGCATTCTGTTCGGAATAGAAACCTTTATTAACATATTTACACCTCTGTCAAACTATTTTTACTCTCTAATGTATCCCGGTTCAATATCATAGAGAATTTATCAGATTTAGACAATTCTCCATGGTATATTGCGACAATTGGCGATCTGACAAATTGTGGAATCCCATCAACAACAACCACCATTTCGTCCATTTTCAAAGCATATAAGATACCATTTTCCTCCCCTACTGATTGAAATGGTATCACCATCAGATTGTCTTTTACAACTTCATCTCCTTTCAGCATAGGTCTAATTATTTTATACTCAGCGATATGTACCATTTCTTTCGTCAAAGGTGCCTTGAGACTGTTTCCGGTATCCAGCAAAGCCTTAGCAACTACTGATTTTCCATTATAACTTAACATTACCTCATAAATCAGGTTCATATCTCTTTTGTGTGCTGTCACAAATCGGATGACAAACACCATAATATAATATGCGATTACCGTTACGGCAACAAATTTTCGTGTATTCATACTTTTGTTAGATGTTCCATGAAGTGTCTCATTGATCACAGAGCCAATACGCGTCGAATAATAAATATAATTCATCACCCCACTCAGCAAAAAAGAAACGACCGTAAGAAATATCACATTTTTAAAATATGTAATAAGGTCCCTATAACCAAATGCAATCAAAATCATTAGAAATGAAATAAATATACTAATCAGTGTCAGACCTGGTAAATGGTTCAAAAGCGGCTTTAGAATCACGACACTGTAAAACGCTCCAACTGCACAGGCTGCGCATATCCTTATCCTCCTGCACTTATGTTTCATCACCATAGCTGTCAGTTTAATCACGATATAATCCATGATAAAATTAATCAAAAAAAACACATCCACATAAATCACATAACTCTTACCATTCATTTGTCCCTCCCCGTTTCGGCAATACGCATTATATAACAATCCCTTTGCATTGTCTGTCATTTTCTGTCTTCAGTTTTATAAAATTTTATACAAAAAATCGACAAAATCACAATACAATGGAGTAGGTGGCGAACTTGTTCTTCCTACTCGCCGCGCGGGGCGCTGGTCAGCACAAGCTGACATCTTCCTTCCGGCGCCCCTGTGCACAAAAAAAGCAATAGTATAAAATACCATACTATTGCTTCATATTTCTATCTTATTTCCTGATCAGATTAATTATCGTTTCTGTTTTTCTTAAGAAATTCCGGAACATTAATCGGTCTTTCATCTATATTTCTAGGTGATGCAACCGGTCTCGCATAGGAAGATGTTCTCTGTGATGACTGCTGGACACTTCTCTGTCCTGCACCTGCAAATGGTCTGAGATCTTTTCCCGGTCTGTTTACAGGTTTTACAGATGGTTTCACTCCAGCCGGATTCTGCTTTTTCGGTGCAGTAAACAATGAGCCACTCTTTGTAGTCTCATCATCAAGTCCCGTAGCGATGACAGTTACTGTACACTCATCCGGATATGTATCATCATATCTTGCACCAAAGATTACTTCGATATCTTCACCTGTCAACTCTTCCACATAACTAGCTGCATCATTTGCATCTGCAAGACTGATATCTCCGGATATATTGATAATGACATGAGAAGCACCCTGGATCGTTGTCTCAAGAAGTGGTGATGCTACTGCTGTTTGAACAGCCTCTATTGCCTTGTCTTCCCCCTTCGAAACACCGATACCAATATGAGCAACACCCTTGTCCTTCATAACTGTCTGTACATCAGCAAAATCAAGATTGATCAATGCAGGCACATTAATCAAATCCGTTATTCCCTGCACAGCCTGCTGTAACACTTCATCTGCCTTCTTTAATGCCTCAGGCATAGTCGTTCTTCTGTCAACAATTTCCAAAAGTTTATCATTTGGAATTACGATCAATGTATCCACATTCTGTTTCAACTTTTCTATTCCACCAAGTGCATTACTCATTCTTGCTTTCGCCTCAAATCTGAAAGGCTTTGTCACAACACCTACAGTAAGAATTCCCTGTTCTTTGGCAATTCTTGCAACAACAGGAGCCGCTCCGGTACCTGTTCCGCCTCCCATACCACATGTGACAAATACCATATCTGCGCCTGAAATAGCTTCTGCAATATCATCAATATTCTCTTCTGCTGCTTTTTCACCAATTTCAGGAACAGCTCCACATCCAAGTCCTTTAGTGAGTTTCTCACCTACCTGAAGTACTGTAGGAGCTTTGCAATCTGCAAGTGCCTGCTTATCCGTATTAATTCCAATAAATTCAACACCGCCAATACTCTCATCTATCATTCTGTTAACGGCATTGTTACCGGCACCGCCTACACCTACCACAATAATCTTAGCTGCTGCCTCTGCCTCATTTGTCATAATCTCTAACAAGGGTTTGTCCTCCTTTAATATAATTCTATTTATTTTTCCCATTGCATAATGCATTTTATACTGAGTTAAATAAAACACCTTATTTTATAATATAATTATTTAAGAAAATAATCAATATCTATTTGAAATTTTTTTTATTTTTTACAACTTTCATTGAATGTTCCATTTCATCCGGCGTTTTTTTATGCAAAATTACCTTACTATTTAATCGCCGGCATCCTTCTTAAATGTGTATCCGTTTTTCTGCTCACTATATTCTTTTATATCCAATACTCCCTTTAATCCGGATAGATTTGGCATCATATCTGACACAGTTCTCACTTTATCATCCATATCCTGTCCATCTCCCAGAAGTACATCGATTTGGTCCATATATAATGTAACTTCCCTGTCTTTGGAAATATATATTTTGTCCACAGATACCTCATATTTTAGCAGAGCCTGTGTTGTATCAAGGATCAACGCAAATACTCTCTCATCTTCTACAGGTAATTTTTCTTCAAGAATAATGTTTTCAAATTCCAGACCCGTGACTTTAGGTATTCCATCAATGATTTCTGTTGAACTTTCAACAACCGTTCCATCTTTGTCAAAATACATATTGTTACCCATGTAATTCACATAACCAATTATTTTTTTCTCATATACAGTAATTGTCACATTATTAAACCCTGTAATACTGACATCATACTTGTCAACAAATGGAATTTGTTTTGTTTTCCCTCTTTTTGTTTTCACATAAAGGACATAAGGATTCTTATCCCAATCTGAAGTAAAAATATAATGCATCATTTCTTCTTTAGAATATTTTTTATTTCCTTCTACTACTATATCATTATCATCAATTCTTTGCATTGCAAAAATGAATCCTAAAATAATCAATAGAATCACTAAAATGAGAAATACTTTTATTTTTGTTTTTCCTGAATTTGAAATCATTTTTTTCCTCACATTTCAATGACATTACCTTTTTCCGGCAGATTCCGGTAACTTATCCCTAATCCTCTTTGATACTGACAAAGCCAGCCCCACTTCAAACATTAAACAAAGAATTGAAGAACCTCCATAACTCATAAACGGAAGCGTCACACCGGTATTAGGCATAGAATTTGTAACAACTGCAATATTAATAATTGTCTGGACTGAAATATGTGTCATAACACCGATCACCAGCATGGAACCAAACAAATCATCCGCATTTTCAGCAATTACCATAAACCTCCATATCATAAAGATAAACATCAGAATAACCGCAATTCCACCGATGGCCCCAAGTTCTTCACAGATTACCGTAAATATCATATCATTCTGTGCTTCAGGCACATATCCGAGTTTTTGAATTCCTTTTCCGAGTCCTTTTCCAAATATTCCACCGGAACCCAAAGAATAGAGAGACTGTAAAATCTGATATCCTCCCTTATATTTTTCCGGATGCAGCCATGCCCTCACTCGATCCAGTCGATATGGCTGTGCAATAATAGCGCCGACAACTGCCAAAATACCAAGGATACCCAGTACCACAAAATGAGATATTTTCGGACTGACGATAAAAAGCATCACAACACCAATTGCCATGATCACAATGGCTGAACTTAAGTCACTAGTAATTCCGGCTATGATTCCTCCGGGAATTACAATAAAAATCACTCCTATAACAAACACATTCCGTTTTTTTAAGTTTCTGGCATATTTCTCTACGTAATATGCCATGAAAATGATCATGCCGATTTTCATCACTTCACAGACCTGAATGGACATTCCAAGATTTACCCATCGTTTTGCTCCGTTTGCATCAATCCCCAGTGGTGTCATTACTGCAAGACAGAGCAGAACAGAACCCGCATATAGCACCCATGCTACAGCCTTAATCTTAAACCAGTTATAATCCACCAGATAAATCATTGCTGTTGTAATAAACATCCCAATTACTACAGCTACAATCTGTCCATTAAGAAAATGCCTTGAATCACCATGATACTTCATATACCCTTCATAAGCACTTGCACTGTATAAAATCACAAGACCAAAGCAGATCATAAAAATTGTGATAAAAAGCAGACTATAATCAAAATACGTTCCTTTCACATCAGTCTCTTTTTTGTTCTCTCTGGGTTTGTTATTTCCATTGTCCGACATACGATTCACATAAATATTGCTGTTTCTTCTCCTGACTGTATTCGTAGTCTGTCCGGAATCAGCATTTGTCTCACGATTCGTTTTGATACTGATATTCCTTGTTGTGTTTTGTCCGGAAGTTCCCACTGTGTTGAAAGATCCGGTACTTCTGGCGACTGGTTTTTTATCTCTCTCTCGGGTTGTAAAACCGGTAGTTGTTCTGTCTTTTCCACTGTTATATGTATTCCGCTTATTGATACCGGTATATGAACCACCTGCGTTACCACTAAACCCTGCACTATATCCTGTTTTATTATTCTTATCCAAGTTAATCTCTCCTTACATAATGCCAGACAGCCTATCCTAAAGATTATTTACATATTCCTTAAACAACCTGCCTCTTTCTTCATAGCTTTTGAACATATCCCAGCTTGCACATGCCGGAGATAATAGTACTACTTCTCCTTCGCCGGCAAGTTCAGATGATTTCGTCACTGCCTCTAAAAGAGTATCCACGAATACATAATCATGATATCCATGTTTTTGGGCAGTATCCGCAATCTTTACCTTTGTAGCTCCCAATAATACGAGATTTTTGATTTTACCATGAAAACTCTCAATCCAGTCGTCGTATTCAGAACCCTTATCATATCCTCCTGCGATCAATACTGTCGGTTTTGTCATGGCTTCAATTGCTTTTATAGAAGCATCTGTATTTGTTCCTTTAGAATCATTATAATATGTCACACCATTTTTTGTCGCAACAAATTCGATTCTATGTTCCACTGCTTTAAACTCTTTGATGGTCTGTCTGATCACATCCACAGGTACCTTCATCTGAATGGCAATTGCCGCAGCTGCCATCACATTTTCCACATTATGTATTCCGACAAGATTCATCTCATCCACCTTACATACGACAGTTTCTACACTATTTTCACGGTAAACAATGATATCATCTTTTAAGCACACACCGTTTTCCAAAGAGGTTTTGCTGCTAAAAAACACCACTTTATTATGAAGTTTTTCTGCCTCATTCCTTAATCTTTCATCTTCATAATTCAACACACATGCCTCGAAAGTCTCCTGGTTCTTTGTAATGCTCATCTTTACATTAGTATAGTTTTCCATTGTATAGTGCCTGTTTAAATGATCCGGTGTGATATTCAGTACTGCTGTCACCACCGGATGAAATGTATCAATTGTCTCTAACTGGAAACTGCTGATTTCTGCAACAGTTACTGTATCTTCATCCGTATCAGCCGCAATATTCGTATATGGTATTCCTATATTTCCAACAACAAAAGTCTGATTGAAATAGTTTTTCATAATCTCACCTGTCAATGCTGTTGTCGTCGTCTTTCCATTTGTACCGGTAATACCGATTACTCTTCCTTTCGAATATCGGTATGCCAGTTCAATCTCTCCCCAAATAGTAATTCCATAGTCTCTGACCCGGTTCACAAACGGAGCATCAATTGCAATTCCGGGACTTAATACCATAATCTTTGTTTCATCAAGAATTTCCTTATTTAATTCCCCGAGCATTACTTTCACATTGCGTTCTATGACGCTTTTGTCAATGGAATCATCCAGTTTTGCAATAATATCTTCCTCGACTAATTGATTATTCCCATCATATAGAGTCACCTTTTCTCCCATTTTCAAAAGAAGATTTGCTGCTCCGATTCCACTAATTCCAGTACCTGCCACTAAATATCTCTGTTCTGCCATTTTTTGTATTTCCTTTCAAATAATTGTTCGTTACATCGCAAGATAGGCCAATAAACACATTACCGCTGTCACCGCCGTGAATACAGCTACAACTCTCGTCTCTGACCATCCGCATAATTCAAAATGATGGTGAAGCGGCGCCATCTTAAAAATCCTTTTTCCATTTGTGATTTTAAAGTATGCTACCTGTAAAATCACTGAAATCACTTCAATCAGATATATAAATGCAATTATCACAATAAACAGTTCAAGTCTTAACATGTACGCTGTTGATACAACAAATCCACCAAGTGCTAATGAGCCTGTATCTCCCATAAATACCCTTGCCGGATAAACATTAAATAATAAAAATCCTAACAGACTTCCGGCAACAGCTCCTGAGATCATCTCAATTTCCCCGCCTGTCATATAGGAAACCATTGTAAAAAACACTGCAATAATAATGGTAACGCCTGTCACAAGACCATCCAGACCGTCGGTAAAATTTGCTCCATTGACAGTACCAAGCACTGCAAAATACATCAACGGAATAAACCAGATTCCGATATTCAGATACATCCCTTTTTCAAATCCGCCGGTAAATGGAATCAGCATTTCTTTTCCAATATTCTGATCATTCACAAAATAATCAACAAAAACAGCTGTAACTAAAAGCTGTAATGCCATCTTTTTCATTGGCGAAAGACCCATTGACCGTTTCATCACAATTTTGATATAATCATCTAAAAATCCAATCATGCCAAATCCAAGTGTTGTAAATAAAATCGGGATAATCCGGTTACTCTGCTTCAAAAAAATCAAGGATGTAAGCACAATTGAAACAATGATGATGAGTCCTCCCATTGTTGGTGTTCCCATTTTTTTTAAATGTCCTTTAGGTCCTTCTTCCCTTATATTCTGACCAAATTTTAATCTCTTTAAAAATGGAATGATAACCGGACATAGAATTACACTGATTCCAAAAGAGATTAAAACAGATAAAACCATCTTTGTCTGCATCTATTTATACTCCAAATCAAACTATAGTATAATATTATTCCCAGCAATAATCAACAATTTTTTATTCAATGCAGCTATTCAATCAGGTATGGTAAAATATTTTCATACAACCCACTGATTACTGGAGCTGCAATGGTTCCACCATAATACACACCTGTGGGTTCATCTATGATACACATTGCAATCACTTGCGGGTGATCCGCCGGTGCAAAGCCGATAAATGAGCCAATATACTTATGTGCGCTTCTCGGCAGCTTTTGGGATGTAGCTGTTTTACCACCTACCCGGTATCCTTCTACCTGTCCATATTTGCCTCCCCCTTCCGCCACAACACTCTCGAGAACCATTTTCATTGTCTCGCTTGTCTCTTTCGATACTGCATCTTCCACTACGGGATACTCAAATGTCTTAACAATTTCTCCATTTTCATCTGATGCACTTACCCCAAAGTGCGGCGTAATCAAAGTGCCACCATTAATAATGGCCGATGCCGCACGTAAAAGCTGTAATGGTGTAATCTGAAATGACTGACCAAATGACATTGTGGCAAGCTCCACCTGACCAACATTTTCCATTTTATGAATAATTGTACCTGCTTCTCCCGGTAAATCAACCCCGCTCTTTTCCATCAATCCCAATTTTTTTAAATAGAAATAGAACTTTTCTACTCCTACTCTCATTCCGATTTCAATAAAGGCAGGATTGCATGAGTTTTGCGTCGCTGTAACAAATGTTTCTGCTCCATGTCCGGTTGTCTTATGACATCTGATTCTTCTGTCCTCTACTATTTTAAATCCGGGACAGTTGAAAGTTGAATTGACATTGACAACTTTTTCTTCCAATGCAGCTGTCGCTGTCACCATTTTAAATGTCGACCCCGGCTCATACGTATCATTGATACAAGGATTTCTCCACATGCCATTTAGTGCATTTTGGTATTCATCTGTTTCCTTCTGTAAATCCGTCTCATAATTTAAGGAAAAAGGTTCATTTAAATTGTACTCCGGTGCATTTACCATTGCATAGATTTCTCCGTTATTCGGGTTCATTACAATAATGGAAACATGATTGGCTTCTTTTTCTTTCAATGCCTTATATGCTGCCTGTTCGGCATACTTCTGTATATTGAGATCAAGACTTGTATGAAGTGTATTTCCTGCGATTCCCTCTTCCCTCAGTTCTGCCATTCCATCCAGTTCAAGACCTTTCGCATCTGTTTTTGTCAGGATCTTACCAGTGGTGCCCGTAAGATATGCATCGTACTGTGTTTCAAGACCTACTATACCCTGGTTATCTGCACCAGTGAATCCTAACACCTTAGAAGCAAGACTGTCATAAGGATAATATCTTTTATAATCCTCATCCACTTTTACCCCTGCAAGATGATAATCCCGTATTCTGTCTCCCACCTCTTTTTCCACATTCGATTGTATCTTTTCTCTTACACTTACCTTTTTCACTTTTTTACTCACTGCGTCTTTGTCAAGGTTGAGCTCCTTCGAAAGAACTTCTATTACCTGCTCTTCATCCAAGATCTGGCTGTGGATTACCGAAATGGTACATACCGTTTTATTCGTCGCAATCACTTCACCGTTCCGATCAACAATTTCTCCCCTCGGTGCCTTGATCTCCCTTTCTCTCTCATGTAAATCTTTGATTTCCTTTGCATATCGTTCTGCATCAAATATCATAATATAGATCAGATGTACTGTTACGTATATTATGACAATAAGAAACATCAATACATATAGTACAAGACGCTTTTTTTGCATGGAATTCAGTCCATCCATCTGTCATCTATGTCCTTTTTTCTTTTAGTTCTATTGTATTGTGTTTCTTATCAGGATATTACACTTTTCTTATTTCCATGACAGTGATACCTACCATTTAATCCTCTGATGTTTCATTCCCGGAATCATCGTCTCCGCTATTATCATTCCCCATTAATTCGTCAACATCTTCCTGATCAATTGCCGGCTGATCCGGTTCATAGTTTTCATCCTCACTAGGGCTGTATTCTGTGTTTGTCTCATCTCCATCTGAATCATCTGTATGATCCTGGTTTTCTGATGGATTCTGCTCATCCTGTCCTTCAGACCTATTATCATTTTCTGTATTCTGTCCGTCTTCATTCTGCACATCTGTATTCTGTGCATCTGTATTCTGTGCATCTGTATTCTGTGCATCTGTATTCTGTGCATCTGTATTCTGTGTATCTGTATTCTGTGTATCTGTATTCTGTGTATCTGTATTCTGTGTATCTGTATTCTGTGTATCTGTATTCTGTGTATCTGTATTTTGATTTCCTTCCGTACTGATTTCAGTATCCGGGAAAATATTCATATATGGAAGAACTTCTGTCATCACTGCACTGAACAGTCTTCCTGCATAAGCACTGCTTCCACTATCTTCCACATCAGGACTGTCAACAATTGCATAGCATACAACCTGTGGTTTTTCATATGGAGCAAACCCCAAAAATGAAAGAAGATATGTATTATCTGTCTTATCATGGTGCTGTGCTGTTCCTGTTTTACCACCAACTTTGTATCCATTTACTGCTGCTGTTTTTCCTGTTCCTGCCGCCACCGTATTATACAATGCATGTCTCAAAAAATCAGAGGTATCTTTCGTAACTGTCTGTTTGATCAGCTGTTTATCGAAACTTTGTACAACTCCACCCTTTTCATTCACGATCTGCTTAATGACATGTGGCTTATAATAATTGCCACCATTGATCAATGCAGAAAACCCTGCAATCATTTGCATTGTATTTACATTAAAATTCTGACCAAATGAATTGGTTGCAAGCGCTTCCATTGTCATATTATCAACTGTGTACAATAAACCTTCACAGCTCGCTTCCCCCGGCAGATCAATTCCACTTCTCATACCAAACCCAAAAAGTGACTGATATTTGCAAAATGTTTCGATCCCTTCCAGTCTCGAAATCTGCATTAACGCATCATTACATGAATTCATAATTGCCTGTTCAACATCCAGCGTTCCGTGTCCCGACCTTTTGTGACAATGAATGGCTCTTGAATAAATTTCAGCTCCATCACATAAAAATGTCATATCTGTAGTAATCTTTCCCTCTTCAAGCGCTCCCGCAACCGTAAAAGGTTTAATCGTAGAACCGGCTTCAAATGTATCGCTGACACAAAAATTTCGCCACATCTTATTATTATTATTCATTTTTTCTTCATCAGACATTGCATCGATTTCTTCCTGTGTATAGTATGATGATAAATCATATGGATTATTCAGGTCAAAAATGCTCTCGCTGTCAGCCATGGCAAGAATCTCACCTGTGTTAGGATTTGCCAAAATCACCGCAACCCTCTTTGGATGATACTCTTCTTCCCACTGTGCAATATATTTTTCACAGATCATCTGAAGCTTAACATCAATGGTAGAAACAAGATTATAGCCGTCTGTTGCTTCTCTCACGACACCTTCCATTGCATTATCTTCATTGACATAGCCATATCTTCTTCCATCTGTTCCATTCAAATAATCGTTATAATACTGTTCAATTCCTGTTACACCAACATTTCCTGAAGCACTAAATCCTATGGTAGCACTCGCAAGCGAATTATATGGATAGACTCTCTTATACTCTTCCTCAAACCATACTCCCTGAATATTGTCATCATCTGACATCATTTTTTCCATTTTCTCAATTTCTTCAAAAGTGAGTTTTTTCAATCTGTCATCAACAATATACCGGCTTTCCTCGTTTTCATTAATGATTTTCCTGATTTCTTCTTCAGGAATCTGTGGAAAACACCGGGCAAGCGCATTAATCGTCGGCTCTACGTATTTTCCATCCTGCTCAGTTGTAATAATCTTTGGATCGATGACTACATTGTATACTTTAATACTTGTCGCAAGAATTGTACCGTTTCGATCAGTAATTTCGCCTCGTTTAAAAGGAATCGCCTTATTGGTATAAGACTGTTGGCTCATTACAATTTCTTCATACTTTGCACCGTTTTGTCTGTTAATATAAATCAGACGTCCCACTAATAAAAACAAAGCTCCCACGGCTATTATAAATAGCCATGCCAGCTTTCTTTCCATTCTAACTGTGAGTGATCTTATTCTTGACTTTTTCTTCTTTTTGTTTTCCACATGATCATTAGAACTATTACTCATTTTATTCCTCCATACTTCCCGGCCGAAGATTAATTAGCCGGGATTTCTTTGTACTGCTTCATATATTCACTCTCTGAGCTTTCATAAAATGATATCTGTTCTTTTCCAGCCTGAACCATTCCAAGTTCTTCTGTTGCCACTCTTGATATATAATCAATATCTTTATAACTATTAATTGTATAATCAATATAATCATTCTGAGATTTCAATGTTTCAGTCTTTACTTCAAGACTGTTGATTATTGCATTTTTATTCTTAATACTCTCCTTAAGTGAAAGATATTCTGCACATACCACACACATTATAACACTACAAAGTGTAAGAAGCAAAACATATCTTCCATTCATATGAAGTGCTTTCTGTCTGTTTCTTAATGCTCTTCTTGAAACGCCTTCAAGCCTCTCATTATTATAGTATATTCTCTCTGTACGCTGTGGCGCCAAAGCAGCCTTTTCTTTTTTTACAGCATTTCCGTCAATATACTCATGAACTGCTTTTGTATTGTAATTTCTGTTTTTTTCATATGATGTTCTTCCCGTCATTTTTGCTCTCCTTCTATTACCATATTAATTTTATAATGTTGTCTGTCAACTGTCAAATGATTCTTTCAAATACTCTTAATTTAGAGCTCTTAGATCTGCTGTTATTCTCAATTTCCTCTTCTTTAGGTACAATTGGTTTTCTTGTGATAATCCTGCCTTTTGACTTTTTACCACACACGCAAACCGGAAAATCTGCCGGACACGTACACGGGTTTTCATTGTTTTTAAATCTGTTCTTTACAATCCGATCCTCTAGTGAATGAAATGTAATAATACTGAGTCTTCCATGATCCGCCAGTAAATCAATCATCGTATCAATCGAATGATCAAGAACCTCTAATTCCTTGTTGAGTTCTATTCTGATCGCCTGAAATGTTCTTTTCGCCGGGTGGCCGCCTTTCATTCTCACTTTTGCCGGTATCGCTGCCTTAATAATTTCTGTCAATTCATTCGTTGTATTAATTGGCTTGTTTTGCCTTTCTTTCACAATATGCCTGGCAATATTCTTTGCAAATTTGTCTTCTCCATAATCCCTGATAATCCGATAAAGATCTATCTCTCCATATGAATTGACAATATCTTTTGCTGTAACCTCATTTCTGACATCCATTCTCATGTCAAGAGGTGCATCCGCCTTATAACTAAAGCCACGCTCCACTGTATCTAACTGATGTGAAGAAACACCGAGATCAAGCATAATTCCATCGACTTTATCAATACCAAGATTTTTTAGAATCTCTTCAATTGATACATAATTACTCCGAACAAATGTAACCATGTTACCAAATTCTTCGAGCTTTACTGATGCCGCTTTAATCGCTTCTTCATCCTGATCAATTCCAATCAACCTTCCCTGACCATTCAGTCTCTTACACACTTCGTATGCATGTCCGCCTCCGCCAAGAGTGCCGTCCACATAAATCCCACCAACGTGTACATTAAGACTGTCAACCGTTTCATCCAGTAATACTGATTTGTGTGCGAATTTCACTTTTTTCACCTCCATGCTGCCTCTGTCTGCCTTTAGAAAAAAGTTTAAAGTTCCACTACCTTAAAAAATCTGCAAATTCATTAGAAATTTCTGTTGCCTCTTCATTGTCAATAGAGATTTCATCCCAGTTTTCTACACTCCAGATCCCAACTTTGTTGCCTTCACCACTCAGTACAACATCTTTGTCAATTTTAGCATATTCCCTGTGCAGCTGCGGAATCAGAATTCTGGCCTGTTTGTCTACTTCCACCTCAAATGCCGATGAAAGATAAAAGCGAACAAGTTTTCTTGCATTTGCATTACCTTCAGGCAGTTTAGCAAGTTTGGCAACAAATTTTTCCCACTCTTCATATGTGTATAAGTTCAGACACTTGTCCGCGCCTTTCACAATAAAAAACTTGTCGCCTAAACTTTCTCGAAGCTTCACTGGTACAATAAGCCGTCCTTTTGCGTCAATCGAGTGACGATATTCACCTGTAAACACTTAATGCCCCTCCACTTCCATCCACCGAGTTACATATAAAAGCCACTTTTTACCACTTGGCTACAATTTTACCTCAAGAATGATGAAATTTCAAGTAAAAATATTCAAAGATTATAAAAGTTAAAAGAAATGTAACTTTTATTTTTGACAAAAAAGACAATATTTCTGTCGATTTTTGTCACAAAAAACAAAGCGAATGTGTTTTAAAGACTATCTGCAATATCTTGTGCTGATTTACTAACCATCAACACGATATTGTATTTTTTATCTAACACATTCGCTTTGCTTTGCTTTCATTTTTTTATTCTACATCATTTTTACAAGCAATACTTTTTCTATAATGATATAGAATCATCGTAACTCCCACAATCACCAATCCTGCCGAAACTACTTGTGAGACAGCCACTCCCACCACCGGTAATTTCAGCTGATCCGTTCGAAGTCCTTCAATCATAAATCTTCCTATTCCATAAAATATCATATAAAGACATGCCAACTCTCCATCAAACTTTTTTCTCTTTTTATACAACATGACAAAGGTTAACAACAAAAGATTCCACATTGATTCATATAAAAAAGTGGGATGAACCTGTATATACTGTATCCCATCCACCACTTTGATATGATTTCTCACACTTTCTGATATCACTCCCCCCACTTCATCCAGTTTAATCTGCATGGCAAACAGGTTATTTGTATAACCGCCAAAGGCTTCTCTGTTAAAAAAGTTGCCCCACCTTCCTACAATCTGCCCCACTAACAGTCCTAATATACCTGTATCAAACAGTTTAAAAAATGATAATTTCCTGACTTTAGAAAAGATAAAGCCTGATAATACTCCTGCTATTACCCCTCCATAAATCGCCAACCCACCATTTCTGATATAAAAAACAGAAATCAGATGGTCTTTATATTCACTCCATTGAAAAATCACATAGTATATTCTTGCTCCGATTACTCCAAAAAGAATCACAACAATTGATAAATCATAGTAATCATCCACATTCTGGCCTGTGATTTTTGCTTCCCTGAACACAAGAAACAGCGCAAGCATCATTCCAAATGCAATAATCATCCCATAGTAGGCTATTTCAAAGCCGAATACAGATAAATTCTTTCCTAAATTTTCTATTTCAATTCCCAGATTCACAAATCTGATACTGACATCTGCAAGCATTTCTCCTCGTTTCTGTGCCGCTTTTTTTCTACTTTGAACCCTGTCTTCTGTTTTATTCTGTGTACGGCACATAACAGAATAAAGAAAGGCGAGTTCTGCAACAACCAGGTTCAAGCAGTATCATCGTATCATATTTTATTATCAAATACAAGTTATGATTCGGTACTGCCACAGGTATGAAGGGAACCATGTGTCATAAACTCTTGTGTTTTGACCAAGTTATGTTATAATACTACTATAATTACAGAAAGGTTTGGTATAAAAAATGAAATTAGGTATTGTCGGGCTTCCAAATGTCGGAAAAAGTACTCTTTTTAACTCTCTTACAAAAGCAGGCGCTGAATCAGCAAATTATCCATTTTGTACAATAGATCCAAATGTAGGTGTTGTTGCCGTGCCGGATGAGAGACTTGATCAATTAGCAGCATTATATGATTCAGACAAGATTACTCCTGCAGTAATTGAATTCGTAGACATTGCCGGTCTTGTGAAAGGCGCTTCTAAAGGCGAGGGACTTGGAAACCAGTTTTTATCAAATATACGTGAGGTGGATGCCATTGTACATGTTGTCAGATGCTTTGAAGATACCAATGTAATCCATGTTGATGGAAGTGTTAACCCTATGCGTGACATAGAAACCATTAATTTAGAGCTTATTTTCTCGGATATAGAAATATTAGAGAGAAGAATTGCAAAAACTTCAAAAGGTGCAAGAAATGATAAAGCACTTGCAAAAGAGCTTGAACTTTTGAACAGAATCAAAACACATCTTGAAGAAGGACGTCTTGCAAAAAGTTTTGAACCGGCAGATGAAGACGAGCTTGCGCTGCTCACATCTTACAATCTCCTCACTTATAAACCTGTCATATTTGCCGCAAATGTTGCGGAATCTGACCTTGCTAACGATGGCGCTTCCAATGAACACGTTAAAGAAGTACGTGATTTTGCCGCAAAAGAAGGTTTTGAAGTATTTGTCATCTCTGCCCGGATTGAACAGGAAATATCAGAACTGGATGATGATGATAAAGCAATGTTTTTAGAAGAACTTGGTCTTTCGGAATCAGGACTTGATAAACTGATCAAAGCCAGTTACAAACTTCTCGGATTGATCAGTTATTTAACTTCCGGAAAACAGGAAACCAGAGCATGGACTATTAAGGAAGGAACAAAAGCACCTGGTGCTGCCGGTAAAATACATAGCGATTTCGAACGTGGATTTATCCGCGCGGAAGTAGTCAATTATCAGGATTTACTTGACTGCGGTTCCTATGCAGCCGCCAAAGACAAAGGTCTTGTAAGACTCGAAGGAAAAGAATATGTCGTAAAAGACGGAGACGTTATATTGTTCAGATTCAATGTATAATATAAAATAAAAATACTTTCATTGCATAAAGATTGTATAATCTTTTTCAATGAAAGTATTTTTTGTTCGTTATTAATCATTGGACTCAATTAGCAAAAGCTCTCCGTGTGAAATATGAATCTCTGCTTCATCGTTTTTAATCTCATTACTGACGCCCATGCTGACATTCTGATCCAACTGAAAATCAAAATTATTCACATTATATTTCATTCCGGTTGTTGTCACTGATTTGACACTTTCTGAAACCGGCATGAGAGAAATATACTTATAAGGAACTTCTTCTCTTCTCAAAACGATGCTTCTACGCTTGTCCCCCAAAAGCCGTACCCTGTTTTTCGGACTAACAAGCACTGCTTCTATTCCCTTATGCAATGCATATTGTAATAACTGAACATTCGCCAGAGTATGGTCAAGCCTGCTTCCCATTCCTCCCAGGATATGAATACTAAAACTGTTTTCTTCTATTGCTTTCTGAACTGCAATATATGTATCCGTAAAATCTTTCTCCGGTCTGTACCTGATAATTTGTACATTTGACATCTTTTCATATTTATAAAGAAGAAGGGGACTTACTGTATCAAAATCCCCAACAATGTAATCCGGGATGACCGACAATTTATCTGCTGCAAGAAGTCCCCCATCAACTGCGATTACTTTTGAAAATTCATTGTTTTGCAGATACTTTTTTGCAAATTCAATATTGATAAAACCGCCTGTAATGATAAGTGTGTTATTCATTTTCAAATGCCCTCTTAAACTCGTTAATATTTTTTTTCTTATCACCATGAAACACTGCTGAACCGGCAACCAGAACATCCGCGCCTGCATCGATGATTTCTCTCGCATTGTGTGGATTAATACCGCCATCAACCTCAATTTCTATCTTAAGATTTTTCTCATCAATTATCTTTCGTAATTCTCTGATCTTTTCTGTCGTATTCGGAATATATTTCTGACCACCAAAGCCCGGATTCACACTCATAAGTGACACTAAATCCACATACTCAAGAACATAGTCAATCGCACATAATGGTGTTGCAGGGTTAAGCACTACTCCCACTTTTACTCCATACTCTTTAATCGTCTGAATTGTTCTGTTAAGATGTCTGCAGCTCTCTGCATGAACAGATATGATATCCGCCCCTGCATGTGCAAATTCCCTGATATATCTTACAGGTTCATCAATCATTAAATGTACATCAAATATTTGATCCGTGACCTTTCTAATTGATGAGATCACCGGTATTCCAAAAGAAATACTTGGAACAAAGACTCCATCCATCACATCTATATGAATATAATCCGCCCCTGCTTCGCAAACCTCGCGCACTTCCTCACCAAGTATACTAAAATCAGCCGACAAAATTGAAGGTGCCAGCTTAATGATTCTTTTACTGCCCATTTTTTTACTGTCCATTCTCTCTTACACTCACTTTATTATTCAATCCAATCAAAATTGTTTTCTTTTAATATTTCTTTTTTTCTTTTATTTCACTATATAACAGAAGATAATTCTCATATCTTTGTCTGCTTATTTTTCCTGAATCAACTGCCATTTTTACTGCACAGTCCGGTTCATTTTCATGTGCGCATACGTTAAAACGACAATGACCATAGTACTTTTCAAATTCTCTAAAATAGTGTTGTAAATCTTCCTTTTCAAAATCATTTACATACAATGAACTAAATCCCGGTGTATCCATGATATAAGTTTCTTCCCTAAGATGAAAAATTTCAGTATGTCTTGTTGTATGTTTTCCGCGCTGTATTTTTTCACTAATTTCACCGGTTCTTGAATTTGCCTCTGGCATCAATGCATTTAACAATGATGACTTACCAACACCGGACGGTCCGGCAAATGCTGTCGTTTTTCCCTCGAGAATCCGCCTGACCTCTTCTACTCCGATACCGTTATTAGCTGATGTAAGCAACACCTGATACCCCGCATTTACATAGATATCCCGCATTTTTATCATCTCTTCCTCGTTAACGAGATCTACTTTATTAAAGCAGATTACTGTTTCAATCGCATTTTTCTCCATCATAACAAGAAATCTGTCAAGTAAATTTAGATTTGGCATTGGTTTGGCAATGGCAAATACAACCAAAGCCTGGCTGATATTTGCTACTGCCGGTCTGATGAGTTCATTTGTTCTTTTTCTGATTTCTGTAATATTGCCGAGCTTGTTTTTTTCATCAAGAACTTCAATATCTACATGATCTCCAACTAACGGTTTAACATTCTTATTTCGGAATATTCCTTTTGCTTTACATTCATAGATTCCACTATGCACAACATGTACATAGTAGAATCCTGCTATTCCTTTTATTATTTTTCCCTGCATTCATACCTCCGTATGAAACTTTTTTCCCTGTCATTTGAGAACACTATGAAAGGCTTTTACTCATACATTGCAGAAGCTTATTTCACAACAGCCGTTCCTCTGTACAGATTGACCTCACCTACATAAATGATAACTTCTGCTTCTGTTCCAGCCGGATATTGATCATCCTCATCTTCAAATGTAAACATTGCATTATATACTTCTGCCATTTCACTGTATGGTCCAATGGAAGCTGAAGAAACTGTTTCGCCTCCAACTTTGATTGAAACAAAGACAGTGCCATGTGGGTTTTCCGCTAATGCTGCCACACCGGTAAATTCAGATTTGCGAACACTTACAGAAACACTTCTCTTAGATGACTGCTTAGTAGTTGTTTCTGGCTGCTTATCCATAGTTTCCGGTTGTTTTGTAGTTGTCTCTTCCGGTGTAGTTGTCTCTTCCGGCCCGCTACTGATTGTGAAATCAAGTTTCGTTCCTTTTATAACCTTTTCACCAGCAGTAGTATTCTGACTGATTACAAGTCCTTTTTCAACAGTACTACTATGTTCGGTTGCAATACTTCCAAGTGCAAGTCCTGCATCTTCAATTGCTTTTGTTGCTTCTTTTTCTGTCATTCCCACAATATAAGGAACTTCTGCTTTGTCTTCAGGACCTTTACTAATTCCAATACCAACTGTTGAACCTGCAGTAGTCTTTGATCCTGCTTCCACAGTCTGCGAACATACCTTTCCTTTTTCTACAGTTTCACTGTATTCTTCTGTTACTTCTCCCAGTTTCAGATTCTGGCTTTCAAGTGTTGCCTTGGCAGCATCCTGAGAAAGATTTGTCAATTTTGGAACAGTGACAAATGCTGCATCTGTACCTGAACTGATATAGACTTGAATCTTATCACCATATTTTGCCTGTGCCGGCGGTTTCGGATCTGTTCTCAGAACCTCATCAATCTCCACTGAATCATTTGCCTCATAAACAAAATCCACCTTAAGTCCAAGCTTTGTAAAGATTTCTTTTGCTTCTTCCTTTTTCTTTCCAACCACATCCGGAATATCAAAAGATTCTCCACCAAGACTGATGACAAGTGTAATAGTAGTGTTCTTTTCAACTACCTCTCCTGCATCTCTTGATGCACTGATGACATAACCTTCTTCTACCTTATTATCGTATTCCTGCTCAATCTTATAACCTAAAGTAGCATCCTTTAATTTCTGGATAGCCTCCTGCTGTGAAAGGCCCTCTAACTCAGGTACCTTTGTATGGTTGCCATCTAGAGTTTCTTCTTCTAACACAGTACTTCCCGTTTTATTTCCTGAACAGCCTTTTCCTGCAAATGTAATAACAACAAATGCAACCACAACCAGAATGACAACCGCCATCACGATGCCACCAATTGCCATGATCTTATCCAATTTAGGATTATCATTTTCACCATAATCCTCAAGATCATCTTCTACATCATCATCATCGTCATCCAAAATCTCATTATCTTTATCAATCACAGGCTGCTTTTCAAAACCTGACTCTTTTCTGATGATAGAAACCTCTTCATTTGAAATCATTTTGGTCGCTGCTGTCTCATCTACACCGGTTACAATCTTTACAAAGTCCTCATCCGGTGCCACAAGCGCATGTTTCAAATCAGTAATGAGTGATGATACTTTCAAATATCTTCGATCTGACTTTTTCTGGGTACACTTCTCAATAATCTTCTCAACACTAATCGGTAAATTTGGAACAAAAATCTTAGGAGACGGCATCTCATTCTGCACATGCTGCAATGCAATTGACACAGTAGAATCTCCATCAAACGGAACACTTCCTGTCAACATTTCATACAAAGTGATTCCGAGTGAATAGATATCACTTTTCTCATCAATAAAACCTCCCTTTGCCTGTTCCGGAGAAATATAATGCACCGAACCCATTGCGTTGGAACTGATTGTATTTGCCGAAGCTGCTCTTGCGATACCAAAGTCAGTAACTTTTACTTTTCCTTCTTTTGAAATAATAATATTCTGTGGTTTAATATCCCTATGAATAATATGGTTATTATGTGCTGCTTCGATTCCCTGCGAAACCTGAATCAGGATACTGACTGCCTCTTTTACCGGAAGCTTCCCTTTTCTTTCAATGTACTTTTTAAGTGTAATTCCTTCAATAAGTTCCATAACGATGTAATGAACACCTTTATCCTCACCAACATCAAATACATTGACAATATTCGGATGTGAAAGTCCGGCTGCTGACTGCGCCTCAACTTTAAATTTTGTTACAAAATTTTTATCATCACTAAACTCCGGTTTAAGAACCTTAAGAGCCACAAATCGGTTAAGCTTGTGGTCTTTCGATTTATAAACATCCGACATTCCGCCTGAACCAATTTTGTCAATAACCTCATAACGGTCACTGATAAACATACCTTTTCTTAACATGTTTTCACCTCGTCATAATCCGGCTGAATCAGAATAACTGATATATTATCCTTTCCACCGTTTCTATTTGCTGTGTCAATAAGACTCTGTGCTGTATCTGATAGTTCATTTCCCTGATTAATGATATCTTTCATATCCTCATCATCTATCATATTTGACAGACCATCCGAACACATCAATATGATATCTCCCGACTCATAGTCAACCTCAAAGAAGTCGGCCTCAATATCAGTGTCGACACCCACTGCTCTTGTAATAATATTCTTTTTTTCATGTGTTCTCGCATTTTTTCTGTCAATCTCTCCAAGATTGATCATCTCCTCCACAAGGGAATGATCTCTTGTAATCTGCTGTATTTCATTATTAACAAGATATAGTCTGCTATCGCCTACATTGGCAATATATAACTCACTGTCTTTAATGGTACAAACGACTAGTGTCGTCCCCATCCCATCATATTCTATGCTTTCCTTAGACTTTTTGATCAACTCAGTATTGGCTTCCCTCACTGCCTGTTCAATGATGGTAATCGGATTTGTTTCATTTGAACTTCTCACAATATCCAAAAATGATTCAACAGTGTACCTTGAAGCTAAATCTCCCGCTTTATGTCCTCCCATTCCATCTGCTACGATGAAAAGGTTTGGGAGACTGCCTACAGGCTGCATTGAGCAAAAAACATAATCCTGATTTGTATTTCGCTTAGCACCTATATCTGTTTTACCATATGCTTTCAAGATGGTACCTCCTTGTATAATATGTAATGCCTGATAGTGTTACGATCAATCATTCTTAATAGTAACCGGTCTTTTAAGTCTCACCTTCTATGAAGCTTTTTCGAAGCTGTCCACAGGCTCCTTGTATATCAGAACCCATTTCCCTTCTTATAGTAACATTTATTCCTGTTTTTTCAAGATATTTTTTAAATTCTGCTATACTCGCTGATGATGATTTTCTATAATTCCTTTCCTTAATTGGATTTACCGGAATAAGGTTCACATGACAATTCATCCCTTTGATGCGTTCTGCCAGCTTCTTCGCTTCAGCGATATTATCATTGACTCCGGCAACAAGGCTGTACTCAAATGTAATCCGCCTTTTTGTCTTTTCAAAATAATACCTGCATGCCTCTAATTCCTGCTCTATTGTATATCTTTTCGCAATAGGCATCAATTCTTTTCTTGTCTCATCGTCAGAAGCATGAAGTGACAGTGCCAGTGTTACCTGAAAACCCAGATCAGCAAATCTTTTCATGTTGTCCACCAGACCGCATGTTGATATTGTAATATTTCTTTGGCTAATATGCAAGCCATTTTCATCAGTTATCTTATTTAAAAACAATATCACATTATCAAAATTGTCCATTGGTTCCCCACTTCCCATCAGAACAATGTTCGAAACCCGCTCATTTGTACTCTTCTGTATCGTATATACTTCCTTTAGCATCTCAGAAGCTGTCAGGTTTCTTACCAGTCCGTCTAATGTTGAGGCACAGAACCTGCAACCCATACGGCATCCTACCTGCGTAGAGATGCAGACAGAATTACCATGATGATATTTCATAAGAACACTTTCAACAACATTACCATCCCTTAATCTTAAAAGATATTTTTGTGTTCCATCTATCCTGGAAGTAAATACTCTCGCCACAGTTAGCCTTTCGATCAAAAATCTTTCATTCAGCTTATCTTTCAATTGATCGGAAATATTGGTCATTTCATCAAAACTGTCCGCCAATTTAACATGAAGCCATTCATATACCTGCTTTGCCCTAAATGCCTTTTCTCCAATACTTACAAAGTATTCTTTTAAATCTTCTAACGAATACAGTACAATATCTTCTTTCTGCATATTAACCATTTCCTTACATAATGATTCCACATCGAAATCTTGTCAATTCTCTTAAAACTTCATCTTTAGGATTTCATTTGAATCTCTCTTACACTTTTACAAACTTTGAAATAAAAAATCCATCTGTCTGCCCGGTAATCATGATACTTAGATAACCGTCTTTCGCCGTATCAGCATCCCCAGAGCACTTTAGTACAGACTCTGATAAATCTTTTGTTATATCAACAGGCTTCAATGGAAAATGCTCCATCAACCACTGTCGGTTATCCTCATTTTCCTCCTTCGTCAGGGTACAGGTACTAAAAATCAGGTATCCCCCTGTTTTAAGGTAGGCGGCTGCATGACTTAAAATACTTTTCGATAGATCCGACAATTCCTTTATATCCTGCTTTTTAATTCTGTATTTGATATCCGGTTTTCTTCCCATTACCCCAAGTCCTGAACACGGGGCATCCACAACCACCACATCTGCCTTGCCGACATATTTTTCATCCAATACGGATGAATCGAATACCTGTGTTATCACGTTTTCAAATCCACATCTGTGTACATTTTCATTTATATATTTAATCTTACTTTCTGTCAAGTCCCTTGCAATGATTTTACCACTTCCCTTAAGCAAATCAGCCAGATGTATCGTCTTTCCTCCCGGGGCAGCACATAAATCCATACAAAAATCCCCCTCTTTTACCCCACTGATTTGTCCGACAAGTGCAGAACTCACATCCTGAACCTGAACAAAACCATTCTTAAAAATCGAAAGATTCCCTACAAATCCAAAATCTTTTATCCTGAGCATATTGTCTGCCAGTGGAAGAACATACGCTTTTACATTTTCCTTTTGAAGACTTTCCATTACCTCATCTTTTGTAGCTTTAGATAGATTGACTCTTAAACTGATACCATCTTCTTTTTCATATAGTCCGGATAACATAGTGAGGATTTGATCCTTTCCATACTTTTTGATCAAAAGATTGATCACCCATCCCGGAACAGAAAACTCAACTTCTAATGCCCTTAACAAATCTTTTTTTCTGTCAGGGAATCTCACATTATCTTTTTCTCTTGATATGGTTCTTAACACTCCATTTACAAAAGGAGCCAGATGATGAAAATGATGCTTTTTTGCCAATTTGACCGCCTCGTTACAGGCTGCACTGTCCGGAATCTGTTCCATATACATCAACTGGTATGCGCTCATCCTCAATAATGTACGGATAAACGGTTTCATTTTTTCAGTTTTCGTCTTTGAATAGCAGTCAATCACATAATCAAGCGTTATTTTTCTTTCGATTGTTCCAAGCACAAGACGTGAAATAAAAGACTTATCCATATGATCTTTTGCTGAATTTCCAAATACAGAAAGTCCTTCTCTTAAAATGATATGGCTCATTTCTCCATTTTCCAGAACACGGCTAATCATATTAAGTGCTATTTCCCGTGTATGAAAAGTCTCGTAAGTCATTTTTTCCATATTTTTGCTCATCCAAGGACAACTCCCTTTTCAAGTTGATATCCAAGAAGAAACTGTTCTGCCGGCATTCTCTTTTTTCCTTCCAGCTGAAGCTCTTTTACGACAAGACATCCCTTCCCGGTTTTGATTGTAAAGTCTTTTTTATCCACTGCCACAATTTCCCCTGTTTTTCCATCATATTCTTCATCTGATACATCAGCATTCCAGATTTTAAGCGTCTTACCTTTCAACTTTGTATAGGCACTTGGCCATGGATTCAGTCCCCTGATCAATCTCTCAATTTCAACTGCATCCTTATTAAAATCAATATTTCCAAGTTCTTTCTTTAATATCTTTGCATAATTTGACTTAGAATGATCCTGCCTGACCGGAGTGATCTTTCCCTCCTGCAAGTCTTCTAATGTCTTCACAATCAACTTTGCACCTTCAACAGCAAGTTTCTCAAACAGACTTCCTCCTGTCTCCTTTTGATCAATCACAACCTCTGTCACCTGCAATATATCTCCTGTATCAATTCCTTCATCCATCTGCATGGTAGTCACTCCCGTCTTTTCTTCTCCATCGATGACTGCCCACTGAATAGGTGCCGCACCCCTGTACTTAGGCAAAAGGGAAGCATGAACATTAATACAACCGAAAGGTGCCAGTTCTAAGATTTCTTTCGGAAGGATCTGTCCAAATGCAATCACAATAATCACATCCGGTGAATATCCTCTTAATATATCAATAAACGCTTCATCTCTGGCTTTTTCAGGCTGATAAACCGTAATCCCTGCATCGATTGCGGCCTGCTTTACCGGTGAATAGACTAATTTTTCTCCCCTGCCCTTTTTCTTATCCGGCTGTGTCACTACTGCCTGTATATGATGTCCTGCTTCGATCAGCGCTGTCAATGCACTGACTGAAAAATCAGGTGTTCCCATAAATATAATATTCATAAGTAATTCCTCCTTAACATGATGCCAACATTTCTTGAACTGAAAGTACTACATCACAATCATTCCAAGGCATCTTCCTCAGTTGTCACATCCATTAATTCTCCCATCACAAGGTCAACATAAAGTTTCCCATCAAGATGATCACATTCATGACAAATGGCTCGTGCTAAAAGTTCTGTTCCCTCCAGCTCAAACTCCTGCATCTCTTCATCATACGCCTTTACCTTTACATAATTCGGTCTTTCAACCTCTCCTGCCTTTCCCGGAACACTAAGACATCCCTCATTGCCAATCTGAGAGCCTTCTGTTTCGATGATTTCAGGATTGATCAGCACAATCGGTCCCTCTCCAACATCAATTACAACAATTCTTTTTAATACTCCTACCTGAGGTGCTGCAAGACCTACTCCGTCTGACTCATACATTGTCTCTATCATATCATCAATCAGCTGTCTTGTTCTTTCATTCATCTCCTTTACTTCTTTACATTTTTTTGTAAGTACAGGATCTCCCATTGTTCTGATATTTCTTATTGCCATATGTCTGTTTTCCTTTCCGCATGCCGGTAAGCATCTCAACACACTTCGTTATTACTTATATTTTTTACCACTAAACTTCATGATTGTCAAACGTTAGTATTTCAGGCCAGATGCCTATATACTATTCCTGTTACTGTTTACCGGTATCCTCGTTTGGTATCATTAGTACGACCACATCGGATTAAAATCAAACTGAATTGATAAATCCTTATATTCAGGAACCATCTCTATATACTTTACTATCGCGTTTTTCACTTTAATCAGTATTTTTTCATCCACATGTTTTAAATAAATAACATTTCGATAAATATCATTAATTTTTGAGACAGCCGCCTTTGTGGGACCAACGAGATGAAGTCCCTCAATATTTGTTTTTTCTATTCTGACGGCGAGATCATTTGTCACTCTTCCGGCAAAATCTTCATTCTTGTCAGAAATAAGAATTGCCATCATCCCCCCGGCAGGCGGATATGACATCAACATTCTGTATCCGATTTCATTATTATAAAATGCTTCATAATTCTGACTTGCTGCTGTTTTGATACATACATGATCAGGATTATATGTCTGGATCACAACCGTTCCCTCTTTGTCCCCTCTGCCAGCTCTTCCCGCTGCCTGCGTAAGAAGTTGAAATGTTCTCTCTCCTGCCATATAATCAGCTCCAAACAAAGAGAGATCGGCCGCAATGATTCCAACAAGCGTAACGCCTGAAAAGTCATGACCTTTGACAATCATCTGGGTTCCCACCAGGATGTCTGCTTCTCTGTTACAAAATGAGGATAGGATTCTTTCATAATCCCCCTTTGCTCTTGTGGTATCGAAATCCATCCTTAACGTTTTGGCCTCTGGGAATAACTGCGATATTTTCTCTTCAATCTGCTCTGTGCCCATGCCAAATCTTCCAATATACTTTGATTCACATTTTGGACAGAACTTTGGCATTTCAATCGAATATCCACAATAATGGCAAACCAGTCTGTCGCCTGCTCTTTTTTTATGGAGTGTCAATGACACATCACAATGAGGACACTTTATCGCCTCTCCACATTTTCTGCAGGAAACAAATGAAGAATATCCTCTTCTGTTCATAAACAGCATAATCTGTTCATTTTTTGCAAGTCGGTCTTCCATCAGTTTTTTCAACCTGTTACTAAATATATCTCTGTTTCCGCTTTCCAATTCTTCACGCATATCTACGATGTCAACATGAGGAAGGCTTCTCTGATTGGCTCTACCAGGCAGTTGGTGAAGCTGATACTCTCCTTTTAATGCCTTATAATAAGTGGAGACTGCCGGTGTGGCTGAACCCAAAATTACATTCGCGCCTGCAAGTCTTGCTCTTTCGATTGCCACTTCTCTTGCATGATATTTAGGAACCATATCACTTTTATACGCTCCTTCATGCTCTTCATCTATGATAATCAGACCCAGATTTTGAAATGGCGTAAAAAGAGCCGATCTCGGACCAATCATGATTTTTACTTCACCATTTTTCGCCCTTTCAAACTGGTCATACTTTTCGCCTTGTGATAGTTTCGAGTTAATAATCGACACAATATCACCAAAACGTCTGTAAAACCGTTTAATTGTCTGAAATGTAAGAGAAATTTCAGGAATCAGTACAATAATGTCTTTCCCTGCTGCCAGTACATGTTCAATCACCTCCATGTACACTTCTGTTTTACCGCTTCCTGTCACTCCAAATACAAGGTGGGTACTTCCTTTTCCACGATCCAGATCTTCAATGATATTGTCTGCTGCTTTCTGCTGTTCATCATTTAATCTGATTTTTTCTGTCTCTTTTCCGAAATCACCAACAGGATTTCTATAAACTGTACTTCTGCCAATCTCAATGATATTCTGTTTTTCAAGGCTTCTGATTACCTGATCGCTTACACCTGTTTTTTGTCTGGCAATCTCATATTCCATACTTTTCCCATTCATCAGTTCATATAGCAGGATTGCCCTTCCTTTTGTATTCATTCGATGATGATATTTTTCATAAAGGCTATGTGCTTCTTCATCTGTCACGATTAGTCTCAAATATTTTTTTTCTTTTCCTTTGACACTCTGTTTGATAGGGATAACGGTCTTTAGTGCCTTATTCATTGTCGAACCATAGGTTTCTTTTATGAACCATGCCAGTGAAATCAGCTGTGATTCAATCATCACACTTTTCTCACTCATTCCTTTGATTTCTTTTAATTTTGTCAAATCCATGCAAGGCTTGTCGGCAATTTCAATCACATAGCCACTCATCTGTCTGTCACCCTTTCCAAAAGGGATCAAAACCCTGCACCCAACCTTAACGATACTTTCCATTGTCTCCGGAATAATATATTGAAAAGTCTTATCTAATTTTTCAAGCGAAATATCTACGATTACATTGGCGAACAGCACAATTATCCTCCCTTATTTTGAATCAAGGTATTATTTTTGTATCTCAACTGCATTGACACAGTTTTTCATCAACATTGCGATTGTCATCGGACCCACTCCACCGGGAACAGGTGTGATTGCACTGACATGTGGATATACATCATCATAATCGACATCACCACAAAGCTTATTATCCTCATTTCTATGAATGCCGACATCGATGACTACAGCACCCTCTTTCACATATTCAGAATTGATAAATTTAGGTTTTCCGATTGCTACCACTAAGATATCTGCTCTTTTACATACTTCTTTTAAATCCTTCGTATGTGAATGAGCTGTTGTCACTGTAGCATTCTCTCTTAGCAGAAGCATTGACATCGGTTTTCCAACAATATTACTTCTTCCGACAACTACGCATTCTTTTCCATCGATTTCAATATTTGATCTCTTTAACAACTCAATGATTCCATATGGAGTGCAGGAAATAAATCCTTTTTTGCCAATCGACAATGCACCTACACTCATAGGATGAAAACCATCCACATCTTTTTTCGCATCAATTGTTTCAATCACCATATCTTCATCAATATGTTTCGGAAGAGGAAGCTGAACAAGTATTCCATTGACATCTTCTCTCTGGTTCAATTCCTTAATCAGCGAGAGGAGTTCTTCCTGAGTTGTATTCTCATCAAGTTCATAAGCTAACGAACGGATTCCAATGAATTCGCATGCCTTTTTCTTATTTCCTACATAGACACTGCTTGCTTTATCATTTCCCACCTGAATCACTGCAAGTGTGATTTCAATGCCTTCTTTCTTGTATTTTGCCACTTTGTCTTTTAATTCAAGTTTCAATTCTGTTGAAATCTTTTTTCCATCAATAATCTGTGCCATATTCTACCTCTTTTCTAATTTGATCGTAAACACCTTTCTCTATTCCACTCATATATAATTTCATTTTTAAATTTATTTTAAATAATTGTCACCAATCTCATCCAATATCTCTTTAATGATAACTCTCTCATCAAATGGATGTTTTACTCCCTCTATTTCCTGATAATCTTCATGGCCTTTTCCCAGCAAAAGAACAATGTCTCCCGCTTTTGCGTTTTCAATACAATACCTGATTGCTTCTTTACGATCCGGAATAACAACATATTCTCCATCTGTCTTTTTCATACCCACTTTGATATCTTCAATGATATCCATCACATTCTCAAATCTGGAATTGTCTGCTGTGATCACAGACAAATCTGCTAACCGGCCGGATGTTTCACCCATCTCATATCTTCTCAGCTTTGAACGGTTTCCGCCACAGCCAAACAGGCTCACAATTCTTTTAGGATGATACTTTCTGATTGTGGAAAGCAGACTTTCCATACTCATAGCATTGTGGGCATAATCGATCAAAAGGGTAAACTGATCAGAAATCTTTACCGTTTCAACTCTTCCCTTTACAAATGTATTTGAAAGAGCCGCTTTAATATCACGAATTTCTACCCCAATCAATTCGGCTGTCATAATTGCCGCCATCGCATTGTATGCTGAAAATTTTCCAGGTATGCTCACTTCTATATGTTCCTCTATCGTTCCATGCAAATCAATTCCGATTCCTATGAAGCCGGGTCTAACGATATAATCGATATGATCGGCATACAAATCTGCGATACTGTTAAACCCAAATGTATGAATATCACATACTGCATTTTTCACCATCTTAGATGTCTCTTCATCATCAATATTAAAGACGCCATGTACGCACTGTTTAAACAAAAGACTCTTACAATATACATATTCATCATAATCGGCATGCTCATTTTCTCCGATATGATCAGGTGCCAGATTTGTAAAGATTCCATAATCAAACATAATTTGATACGTTCTGTCTAACTTTAATGCCTGTGAAGATACCTCCATCACACAGGTATCACACCCTTCTTCTAACATCATACTGAAATATTTATGAATTTCATATGATTGTGGTGTGGTATTCGGATTCTCAATGAATTTTTCTCCCATATAGATTCCTGTCGTACCAATGACACCAACTTTCTTTCCATGCTGTTCGAGTATATCCCTGATCATAAAAGAGGTAGTTGTCTTTCCTTTTGTTCCCGTGATGGCAATCGTTGTCAACTTTTTATCCGGATAATCATAAATTGCTGCTGCCATTGCCGCAAGTGCTTTCTTTGTACTCTCTGTCTTTATGACTGTGATGTCCCGGTACGCATCAAGTACAGGAAGCTCTTCTAAATCTCTTTCAATCACAATGACCTTACAGCCTTGCTGTAACGTGCTTTCAATATATTTATGACCATCTGTCACTGCTCCTATGATACAGACAAACGCATTATCCTTATTCGCTTTTCTTGAATCATAAACAACGTCATTAATCTGAACATGAAGATCACCTTTGACAATGGTATACGAGGTATTTTCCAACACATCCGATAAATTCTTGTGATTCATATCTTACCAGCCCTTTCCTAAAAATATTTCACATTCTATTCATTCACTTCAATTTCGCCATCAAATACATGTGTTGCGAGACCTTTCATGATGACTGTTCCATCTTCGTAATAGGTATCTTTTAAAATACCGCCTCTAATATGGATATTCAATTCTTCACCATATTTTGCATATCCATTTAATACTGCCGCCACCGTTACTGCACATGTTCCCGTTCCACAAGACATTGTCTCACCGGTTCCCCGTTCATACACACGCATTTTAAAATTATGGTCATCGATGATCTCGACAAATTCTGTATTCACTTTTTCAGGGAACCATTCGTGGTTTTCAAAATAAGGACCGATTTTTTCTAAATCCAGTTCATCAATTCCCTTCATAAAAATAACCATATGAGGATTTCCCATTGAAACTGCTGTCGCCGTATATTCTTTTCCTGCTACGACAATCTTTCCTGAGATAAAACTGTCTCCCAAAACATTCATCGGAATATCCTGTGGTTTTAGAATTGCCTTTCCCATATTCACTTTCGCATCGCTTACCTTATTCTTATCATCTACTGTCACTTCAATCGTTTTGATTCCTGAAGCTGTCTCAATTGTCATGATTTTTTTATCAGTAAGCTGATGGTCATATGCATATTTTGCCACACATCTGATTCCGTTTCCACACATTTTTCCTTCTGATCCGTCTGAATTATACATAATCATCCTGACATCAGCCACTTCTGATGGGGCAACAATAATCAGTCCGTCGGAACCAATGGAAAAATGATACTTGCTAAGTTGTACCGCTGTCAGGGAAGGATTCTTTAATTTTTGTGTAAATCCATTGACATAAATATAGTCATTCCCTGTACCATGCATTTTTGAAAACTTAAGATTCATGCTCTACCTCTTTTCTCTTCTTCATTCTTATGATTCTATTAAAACAGTCCTGTGATCACACCATCGTCATTCACATCGATTCCAAAAGCTGCCGGAGTCTTAGGTAACCCAGGCATAGTCATAATCGTTCCTGTCACCGCAACAACAAACCCGGCTCCCGCACTGACATACACTTCCCTGATATCAATATTGAATCCTGTCGGTCTTCCAAGTTTAGTAGCATCATCAGAAAGTGAGTACTGATTCTTTGCCATACAGATTGGAAGATTTGAGAACCCAAGATCCGTAATTTTTTGTAATGACCTTTTCGCAGCTGCAGAATAAGTAACATCATCTGCACCGTATATTTTTCTTGCGATTGTCTTTATTTTTTCTTCAAGCGGCATCTCATCCGGATAAAGTAGCGTAAATTCACTCTTTTTTGTTTCTAATGTTTCTAATACTTCCTTTGCGAGTTCTATTCCGCCTTCTCCACCAAATTCCCATACCTTTGAAAGTGCAAAACGGCATCCTCTCTCTTCACAGAAATTTTTGATCAACTCATACTCTGCCTGTGTGTCTGAGACAAAGGAATTTAATGTTACGACAATTGGGACTTTATACATTTGAAGATTTTCAATATGTTTTTCAAGATTGGCCATTCCTTTTTTCAACGCATCAAGGTTTTCATGATTTAACTCTGTTTTTGGAACACCACCGTTATATTTTAACGCTCTTACTGTCGCTACAAGCACAACGGCATCCGGCTTCAGTCCTGCCTTTCGGCATTTAATGTCAAAGAATTTCTCTGCTCCTAAATCTGCACCAAATCCTGCTTCCGTCACAACGATGTCCGCCATTTTGAGCGCCATCTTTGTTGCACGTACAGAATTACAGCCATGGGCAATATTGGCAAAAGGACCACCATGTACCAATGCCGGTGTATGTTCCAGTGTCTGAATTAAATTTGGTTTGATTGCATCCTTTAACAGAGCCGCCATGGCGCCAACTGCTTTTAAATCGTTCGCTGTCACAGGCTCTCCTGCATAATTGTATGCCACGATAATCTTTCCAAGTCTTTCTTTTAAGTCGTTCATATCTTTAGCAAGACAGAGAATTGCCATTATTTCAGACGCAACAGTGATCACAAAATGATCTTCTCTCACAAATCCGTCAGCCTTTGCGCCTAATCCAACGATTACATTTCTAAGCACCCTGTCGTTCATATCAACACATCTTTTCCAAATAATCTGTCTTGTGTCAATATTTAAATCATTCCCCTGCTGGATATGATTATCAAGCATTGCCGCAAGAAGATTATTAGCGGATGTAATGGCATGAAAATCTCCCGTAAAATGAAGATTCAAATCCTCCATCGGAACTACCTGTGCATATCCGCCGCCTGCCGCTCCTCCTTTGATTCCAAAACACGGACCAAGGGAAGGTTCTCTAAGGGCAATGATTGCTTTCTTATTTAATTTTCCAAGTGCCTGACCGAGCCCAACTGTAGTAGTCGTTTTCCCCTCACCAGCCGGTGTGGGATTGATTGCCGTCACCAATACTAATTTTCCGTCTTCGTTATCCTTAATCTTTCCGGCATACTCATCTGATAGTTTTGCCTTGTATTTTCCATATAATTCAAGATCATCTTCTTCTATATTCAAGGTTTTTGCTACCTCTCTGATTGGTAACATCACAGCTTCCTGTGCAATTTCAATATCTGATTTGTATACTTTTGTCATAATTTGTCATTCCTTTCAAGGTATTGATTTTTATAGGTAATTGCGAAACTCTAGATTAAGTAACGTATGTTGCAGATTGTTCACATAAACATACCTATACCTTACAACATTTGTTCAAATTCTTCAAGTGTCATAAGGACTTTTCTCGGTTTTGTCCCCTCATCACTTCCGACAACACCGGCTTTTTCTAACTGGTCAATAATACGTGCTGCACGGTTAAACCCAATTTTAAACATTCTCTGCAACATACTGGTAGAACCTTTTTCTTTTTCAATCACAAATCTTGCCGCCTGCTCAAAAAGTGCATCTTTCTCATCCGTCTCGCTACCTCCATGACCATCAGATGAATCAGATGGAACATCAGCATTTGCAATGGATTCATTATAGGCAGCTGTCTGATTATTCTCAATTAAAAAGCTTACCACATTTTGTACTTCTTCATCTGATACAAATGCACCCTGCAGTCTTACCGGTTTGATATATCCTGACGGATAGAACAACATATCGCCATTTCCTAACAGCTTTTCTCCACCATTACAATCAATAATCGTTCTTGAGTCTGTTCCTGAAGAAACTAACAGTGCCACTCTTGAAGGGATATTGGCTTTGATCAGACCAGTCACCACATCAACAGATGGTCTCTGGGTCGCAATAATCAGATGAATTCCGGCTGCTCGTGCCAGCTGGGCAAGACGGCATATGGCACCTTCCACTTCTTTTGCTGCCACCATCATCAAATCTGCCAACTCATCGATGATAATCACAATCTGAGGTTTTGGCTCTAGTACCCTGTCACCATCCTTATCATTCATCTGTTTCACTTTGTCATTATATCCTTTTAAATCTCTGACATTAAATTCTGCAAACAGTTTATAGCGGTCGCTCATCTCTGCGACTGCCCAGTTCAGTGCACCTGCTGCCTTTCTCGGATCTGTAACGACCGGAGAAAGCAGATGAGGTATGCCATTATAAACACCAAATTCAACCACTTTCGGATCTACAATAATCAGCCTTACCTCAGATGGTTTTGCTCTGTACAAAATACTCATAATAATAGAATTTGTAAATACCGATTTCCCTGAACCTGTAGTTCCTGCAATCAGCATATGCGGCATCTTTGCGATATCCGCAACAATCACTTTCCCTGCAATGTCCATTCCTGCTGCAAAGGCTAACTTTGACGGATGTTTCGACAATTCTGCTGATTCAATCAGATCCCTTAAAAAAACAGATTCCCTTTTTGCATTTGGCACTTCTATCCCAACAGCTGCTTTTCCCGGTATCGGGGCTTCGATTCTGATATCAGCCGCAGCTAAATTCAGTTTAATATCATCCGACAGTGCTGTAATCTTGCTTACCTTTGTGCCTGTTTCCGGCTGAAGTTCATACCTCGTAACCGATGGTCCGCGACTCTCATTAATTACAGTCGCCTTGACCCCAAAAGCATCTAATGTCTGCTGCAATTTTAATGCAGTTTCACTGATTTTACCATTCTTCACACCCGATGAGTTCCTAAAACCATTTCCTTTTCTTAACAATTCAATCGGAGGCATCACATATTTTTTTGATTTGACCAATGAAT
This sequence comes from uncultured Lachnospiraceae bacterium, assembly GCA_902773095.1. Lineage (GTDB taxonomy): Bacteria > Bacillota > Clostridia > Lachnospirales > Lachnospiraceae > Bovifimicola. The sequence goes on from CACYDA010000061.1 coordinate 36,699, forward strand.
TTTTCTGTTTTACGTATACTTCTCCAGGTGGATCGCAAGATGTCACATCCGGAACAGGAATATCATTCGGTATTTCTTTTGCCTGCACAGTGGCAGGTCTTTGATCACTTTCATAACTCTTATGATCACTTCCCAGAAAAGCATCTCTTTTCATAATTTCCCTTGCTGCTTTGCTGACATCAATCTTTTCTTTTGGTTGAAATTCACCATTTCTAACATCTTCATCAATTTGTTCCTCTCTTAAAGTCCTGTCAACTGTATCTCTGATTGTGTCTCCCATCATTTCACCGGAAGGATTGCTGCTTCTCCAGATTTTGTCAATGTCAGGCACAAGATACTCTGTGTCTATCTCATACTGTTCTTCAGAATCCATTTCTGATTCGTATTCAGATTGGTATGTATCGCCTGCTTCTTCCTGCTCTGCTTTTTTTGCACCAGACACTTCCTTTGTCTCATCTTCCTCTTCCAGATCAACAGGACCTCTGTAAAGAGCACCACTGGTAATCAATTCATGCACATCTGCATCTACTTCATTTTCATCTGTAACTCTGGTTAAATTCACTCCTCTTGCAGGGCGCTTTGCTCTGACCAGTTTTCGTTCTCTTTCTTTTTTCTGTTTTCTTTCCTGAATATGGCTGTTATTCTGTTTTTTATTTCTTTCCGTTTCACTTTTTCTTCTCTGTCTGTCCTCTTTTGCTGATTCATATGCCTTTTTTCCATGTTTTTTTACACTTCCCACAAATGACTTTTCAGAAATGATCACAAGACAGAGAATGGCTATGGCAAATATCACAATATATGCCCCGAAGCTTCCGATCAGTCCATGGAAGAGAGCAGCTACGATTCCACCGACTAATCCTCCACCGTTTCTGATTTTTGCACATTCTGTATAGATACTTCCCGGACGGAAATTAGAATCTGCCGATGAATAGATTAACTGTAACAATGAAGAAAACATGACATACAATATAATCGCAGCGATCAGTTTTCTTTTTGCCGCATAACTATCCATATTTGCAATATAAAAAGAAATTGCAATGAAAATGAGGACAGGCACAATATAAGCAAATAGTCCAAACATCCCAAACAGAAAATAGCTGATATAATCCCCTAGTACTCCAACTACATGAAAATTGCTAAACACAAGCAGTATCATAACTACAAATCCGGATATAATTTTCACATCATCCGCAACGCTAAACTCTTTGTTTCCCTTTGAATGAGAAGTACCGGCAGATGTATCTTCTCTGCCGGACTCTTTACTCACTGTTTCCTTCTTTTTTTTCCTGGTTTTTTCCTTTTTATTCTCTGAAGCCATAATTACCTCCGTCCATGCCCGTCTATGCTACAAAGTTAGCTATGATGGCAATTATTCCAACTGTAAAACAATAATATGAAAAATACTTCATTTTTTTATTCTTATATAATTTCAAAAGTACATTGATACTGATATAGCCGACAATTGCTGCGACAATCGCACCAATGATATAATAGGTAAGCTGCGTATTTGAGATTGCATTCTCCGGTGCAAACAGATCTTTAAGATCAAGCACACATGCACCAAGAATTGCCGGTATCGACATAATAAAAGAATACTCTACCGCATATTCTCTTTCAAGTCCATTTAATACGCCCACTGTCATAGTAGTTCCAGAACGTGAAACACCCGGTAGTGTAGCAAATCCCTGGGATATTCCAATAATCACTGCATTTTTGTAGGACATCTGCTTCGCTTTCTTCTTTTCGGATGGCAGATCATCTACAACATACAAAATCAAACCTGTAATGAGCAGACCAATTCCCGGAATGATTATCGAAGGATTATCCAGATTAAATACTTTCTTAAATATCAGACCAATCAAACCTGTTGGAATGGTTGATACGATCACCAACATCACAAATTTTCTATAAGAAGTTCTGACAATTTTTATGTAATTGGCATCCTTCCTGCCGCCAAGATTTCTAGTAAAGAATATCGAAATATTTCGAAAGAAATCTCCTATGATACCAAATCCTTCCTTAATCAATTTCCATATGTCGCTCCAATATACAACAAAGACAGCGACAAGTGTTCCTGCATGAAGAAGAATATCATAGGTAAGTCCCACTTCACTCAGTCCGAATAGCTTTTTAAAAAGGGATAAGTGACCGGAACTGCTAATAGGCAGAAATTCTGCAATTCCCTGTACGATTCCTAATATGATGGATTCTAATAAACTCATAAACTAATTCCTTTCACAACACATAGTTATAGATTCTTTAGTATTTTACTATCTTTTTATCTATTATTCAATCACTTATTTCATTTTTATTAATTGATGCAATTTTAAAAGTGCACGATCAATCCCGCCTAATTCATCTATGATTCCCTCTCTGACTGCTTCTTCCCCTACAAGTATCGTTCCCAGATCTTTTGTTAGAACTCCCTTATTTAACATCATCTCCTCAAATCTTGTTCCATTCACATTACAGTGTGATGTCACAAAACTGACGATTCTGTCCTGTATGATTTTAAAATATTCATATGTCTGTGGTGCTCCGATAAACTGTCCATTCATTCTCACAGGATGAATCACCATGGTTCCGGAAGGTACGATAAATGAATAATCTGCAGAAACCGCTAACGGTACTCCAATCGAATGACTCCCTCCGAGTACCAGTGAAACTTTCGGCTTACTCAACGAAGCAATCATTTCAGCAATGGCAAGTCCGGATTCCACATCTCCTCCCACAGTGTTAATTAGTACAAGTACTCCCGTATAATCATTACTCTCTTCTATTTCTGCCAGTCTTGGAAGTACATGTTCATATTTGGTTGTCTTTGAATTTGCAGGCAGGGTATCATGACCTTCCACCTCCCCTATAATCGACAACAAATAGATTTTCCCCTTCTCTTTGTTATTCTTAATTTCTAACTGACCGGATGCATCAATCACTTCGCCTTTCATCTGCTGTTTTTCAATATCCTTCTCATCAGTGTTTTCTTCTTTTTCATGTTTCATATTTTCATTCTGATTGTTTTCCATAAAAAAATCACACTCCCTTTTTACAGTTTACCACAGAGAGTGTGATTTTATTCCTATATTGATGGTGATGTCAAAACTCGAGTTCCAGAAGGTTGTATACTTCGCACTCATGAGTTGTCAGATTTTAGATCATATTAAATCCCTCATGATTACCAACATCGAGTTTTTCGATTACGTTGATGATGTCATCATATACTTTAATCTTATTATCTTTATCAGAAGACTGTTCAATAATCGTACTGTATTCTTTTCTGATATCTGAAAGAAGCGTAGATGAAAAACCAAGTTTTAATTCTTGAATTGTATCTTCAAATCGCATTACTTCATGCTCTAACTTCTTACAAATACCCTCTCTTACATCGTAGATGGTATCCGACAAAACTTTCTTAAAATTCGATTTCATTGAATTACTCTTAATCTCTCCGGAGAAATTTGCTGTAATCATTTCTTCAAATTGTGTCGTAGGAAACTCAATAACAGGAGTCTTAATACCCTGTAATGTCTTCTCTACCAAAATTCTATAATAAGATGCATCAAAACTATCTCCTAAAGAATTAAGGTTTTCAACAATAATTGTCAATAATCGATGTTTTAACTCAGCCATATCAATCGCCTTATTAAATGCCTGCTCTATACTTTCTTTTCCATCCTCCACAAAATTCCTGATATTTTCAATCGCATCATATGCATCAATATACTGATATTTTTCATCATAACTATAGATGACTCTCGAATTTGTTCCCCATGTCCATGGTTTGAACCATACAGAGGCAGATTCCTTTTTTATTTCAAAATGTGTTGTCACACCTTCTTTTTCTGCAACCTGCAGATATTCACGGTTATATGCTCTGATCTCACTGATTGCCTGAAGTTTTTGTTCCTCAATTTTCTTAATCACATCATTAAAAACCACTTCAAGACCGGCATTCATGTTATTGATATGTGTAGAAATCACTTTTTTCTGTTCTGTCAGTTTTTCCTTGTCAAAAGCAAGAAGCTGCTCCCTTCTTTTATTTGCCAGCTTTGATATTCTCGAAAGTTTATCACTTAATTCTTCCATCGCAACCGGAACAAATGTTTTCGCCTTTTGTTCAAGCATCTCTTCTTTTTCTTTGACTATGTCATCAAATACTCTCTTTAATTCATCCATATTGCCGATTGCTTTCAACTGATCTTTTGTAATCTCTCCTTTGATACTCAGATCATCATAGATTCTTTTCTCTCTCGCATCGAATTCTTCAACAGATTTTTTAGACATATTGTCAGCAATAGATGATACAAATATCGGATGTTTAAATTGCTCTATAATATCATTGTTAACATACAAATTCACATTTCTATAATTAATAAATGCCTGTTCTGCATAGTTTGTGAGTTTTCTTTTCGTCTCTAGTATTGCTTCCGATAATATTTCATTCCTCCATAATGTATCTCTAAGACCATCATCAAATCTGCTACATACCAAAACTACTTTTTTGACACCCTTCTTCGGAAGCTGGGATGCCATCAGATCAATATCATTTTTATCAAGAAATGAGGTTGATTTACTAAGGAAAAATACCACATCACAAAGCTCCATAAACTGCTTTGTCTTATCCACTCTCGAAAGTACAGGATCATATAATCCCGGAGTATCTACAATAGAGATACCATCCAATTCTTCTTTGTCAACAAAAATGCTAACTGACTTGACAAGGGGTGTATATTTACCATTTTCACCAACATATTCGTTTAATTCACTCATTAATTCCTCATAAGACTCAAATGTAATCGTCTCATGCCCACGAAAAATGTATTCTTGTGGCTCAATACTTCGTTCTTTTAACATCGCCATGATTTCTTTTGCAACAATATATTCACCTGTATCAATATCTTCCTCAGATTTTGAAGCAATGATTCTCCACTCATCTCTTGTAAAATAATCCACCTCAATCCTGTTTTCATCATCATATTCAATTCTTGTTAATGCCGCAGTCTTCGGCGTAACTGCAGTAGGAAGAATATTTCTGCCATCAAACAAAAGATTATTCAAGAATGTAGATTTTCCTACTTTAACACGACCAATGATTCCAATATTAAACTTTCTGTCTTCCCTGAAAAAGTCATTGGTTTTTGTAATGAAATTCTTTTTTATTGAGGAAATATCAAATAAATCTATCTCATTTTCAAATACTCTGAGATTATTATATACATTATCTACCTTCTCCGTAAATCTGTTAAACTCTATCTCATCTTCTCTCGATCTCTCGTAAAATTCCATATCAGACGAACCTCCTATGCTAAGTTATCATTTCGAAATGTTCTGATAACAGACAAATCTCTTTCCAGATCTTCAATATCCTTCGAACGGTTATTTTCCTCAATGCTAATATCAATCTTTATGTCCGCAAGAGATTTCTCTAGTATTGCTCTCTGCTTTAACACGTCTTTTTCTATCTTCTGATTGACATTTTCTATATATCTTGTTATCTCATTTTCAATACTGGCTATCGTCTGCTTTGTTACTTCTGCTATAATCGTTTTGGCTGCCTTGTCTACTTCTTTTTGTCTCTTTTTATTGTTTGTAATATTATGGATAATATCCGCAGCAACACCAACCATGCCTCCGACTACAGCTGCTAATGGCGCTAGTGTAAATCCAATTCCCGCTAAGATTACAGGTAATGCTGTTTTTGTCACTCCATCCACGACACTTGGTTTGAGCACATCACCCAGATTACTGATGATCAATTCATTCTCCGGAAATTCTATTACAATCATCTCTGAAATATGTTCCACATATTTTTTTAATTTTGGCTCAAACTCAGTATTAATGCCAATTCTTACGGAACGCCTTACAACTGTATTGATCTTCTCTGTGATATCATTACCATTTTCAAGCATTGCGCTAATGGAAGGAAATGTTGCCTCTAAATCAAGTTTTATTCTTTCGCGAATTGTATTAATGCACACTTTTGCCTGTCTGTCAAAATTTGTTTTTTCTTTGTCAATATCAAGAGTCAATGCCTGCATTTTTTTCTCGACTCTTTCCTGTTCCTGCTCAAGTCTTGAAGTCGAAAGGCACGCTTTATCAATACGTTCTACAAGATATACCTCTGAGAGCATAGAGGCTGATCTTAATGCCTTTGAATATTTATTGACGAAAATACGCCCCGTCTGGCTCTGAATCTCTCTTAAGATCTCTTTCAAGTCATCTACCTTCACATTTCCATACGAATCAACACAGGCTACCTTCACATCATCTCTCTCTACGATTTTTCCAACAAGCTTTTTTAACAGCTGTCTACACTCTTCTAACTCTTCTTCATCAAGTCTGTTGCACTTTGTAATAACAACATAAACCGGCATATTATACACTTTCAGTTCTTTCAAAAACTCCGATATACTCTCTTTCAAAACCGGTTCATCGGACGATACAACAAGCAAGTATGCAAGACTGTTAGGCAGATACTGATCAATCGCTCTGTTATGCAGTTCAAAATTTGTATCAAATCCCGGCAAATCAACAATATTAACTGTCTTGATTTCTTTAAGGAAATCATTCTCATATTCAATTTTAACAAGATCTGTAGTCTGTATAGTAAGACCCTTCAGTGGCAGCTCATCTATTCTTCTCTCTACCACTCCATTTTTATCGTACTGATATACCTTGTTGTTTCCATAATAGATTTCCGTTGGCACAGCAGTCTCGGGAGTAATTTCAACACTCAAGAGTGGCTTTCCAATAATTGCATTAATCATAGAACTCTTACCTGTACTGAAATTTCCTACCACCGGCGTATTTACTCTGTACGAATCAATACTCTCCAATAATTCAACAGATTCTTTGGAATCAATTCCATATTTTTCCTGAATCTCAATCAGACATCTAAATTTTTCTTTATATTCAGCTACATATCCCATATTTAGAAAAACCTCCTAGTTTTTAACATCTTTCATATATTTTTGTCAATTCAGCCACCCTATCAAGAAGTTCTTCACTTATATCACCTTTTAATAATCTCCATTTCCAATTCGTTCCAAGAGTAGACGGAATATTAATTCTCGCTTCTGAACCAAATCCCAGATAGTCCTGAACCGGAATGATCGCCAGATCAGCAACCGAAGCCAATGTTGCTCTAATGTAATCGAAATGGATCTCTTTCCTCTTAGTTCCAGCATTGTTTAAATACTTTTTTGAATACTCACGATCCTGTTTTGATATTGTAGAATACCATCCTTGAATTGTATCGTTATCATGTGTTCCTGTATATACAACACAATTCTTATCATAAGTATGCGGCAGATAATTGCTTTCTTCCCTTGAATCAAATGCAAACTGCATAATTTTCATACCCGGATATCCTGTATCTTTTACAAGTTTCACCACACTGTCAGTCAGATATCCTAAATCCTCCGCAATAATATTTAACTTGCCTAACTCATTTGTAAGCGAGTCAAACAAATCAATTCCCGGGCCTTCTTCCCAATGACCATTTTCTGCTGTTTCGTCTCCATATGGTATTGAATAATACTCATCAAAACCTCTGAAATGGTCAATTCTTACTACGTCATACAATTGAAAACTATATGCAACTCTTCGTTTCCACCATTCATAATTTGTTTTTTTATGATATTTCCAGTCATATAGTGGATTTCCCCACAATTGTCCGGTGGCCGCAAATGCATCCGGTGGACAACCTGCAACTGCAATTGGCTGATTGTTCTCATCAAACTGGAACAATTCCGGTGATGACCAGCAGTCAGCACTGTCAAATGCTACATAAATCGGAATATCACCTATAATCTTTATTCCATTCTTATTGGCATATTCCTTTAGTTCTTTCCATTGAATATAAAATTCATATTGAATAAAACGGTAAAAATCAACATCTTCTGATAATTCTTCTGAATATCTTTCAATTGCCTCTTTCTTTCTTAATTTGATATCATCATCCCACTTTGTCCACATCAGACCCTCATATGAGTCTTTTACAGCCATATAGAGAGCATAATCATCCAGCCACTCCTTGTTATTCTCTATAAACTTTAGATACTCCTCATGATTTAGATCAAAATTTTTATATGCTGTCCACAATATTCCAAATCTTGAATGGTATATTTTCTCATAATCTACATATCTGTCGTCATCCCCAAAATCACACTCGTCGCATTCTTCTTTTGTAATTAATCCATTATCAATCAATTTCTCCAAATCTATAAAATATGGATTTCCTGCAAAAGTTGAAAAGGACTGGTATGGTGAATCACCAAAACTCGTAGGTCCAAGTGGCAGAATCTGCCAATATGACTGGTTGGCTCTTTTCAGCAGATCAATGAAATCATATGCTTCTTTTGAAAAGCATCCTATGCCATATTGTGATGGAAGACTGGCTACAGGTAATAATACGCCGGCACTTCTCATATCTGATACCCATACATATTCCCTTATTATGACAAAGAACAAAGCGTATTCGGTTAATAGTGGATCAACACATTCTGAAGACACTTTGTTCTTTTATCTTTCATCAATAAGAATTACATTGCTTACCTTATTGATTCGTTTTCACAAACTAAAAAGGAATGATGCATTTGTCCTTTCTTATTTATTTTTCATATATCATACAATTATCCTTTAACTGCACCTGCTGCAACACCTCTGATAATATGCTTCTGACAAGCCAAATAGAAGATTACAATTGGAATAATTGCAATAACAAGCATCGCCATCAACCATCCGATTTCTGTAACACCATGTGATGCTGTACAAGCCTCAATCGCAATCGGAATTGTTTTGATATCTGTAGGCAATGTCAGTTTTGGAAGCAGGTAATCATTCCATACCCACATCGTTTCAAGAATTGAAACAGTAACTATAATTGGTTTTAACATTGGAAATACCACTCTAAAATATGTTTGAATTGGATTGCAGCCATCAATCATAGCTGCTTCTTCAATTTCCAATGGTATCGATTTTACAAATCCACTAAACATAAAGACACACATTCCGGCTCCAAAACCTACATATAATAACACCAGACCTTGAATGGTAGCCAATCCCAAATCGTAAGATAACAGTGACATAGAACACATGACCATCTGGAACGGTACAATCATTGAAAATACGAATCCGTAGTAAACAATGCTAGTCAAAACTGTCTTTACTCTTACGAGATACCAGGCTGTCATGGATGTCAGGAATACCAGTACAAGAACTGCAATAATTGTGATCAGGAATGAATTCTTAATCGCTGATGACATTCCGACTGCCTTCATACCATCTTTATAGTTTTGAAATCCATTATAGGTATCTTTGTTAATTAAATCAAAAGCTTTTCCTTTTCCTGCAGGCAATGCAGATTTTTTCTTGAAAGAATTCATTATTACTGCTGCAATCGGTATCATAAATGACACTGCTAAAGCTGTAAGAACAATCACTGCTATGGAATCCGTAATCAATTTTGATGCATGCGCGCCAAATCTGTCCTCTACAACTTCTCCGACTTCTCTTTTTCCTTCATACTCTTGTGCCTGTGCTTCCGCTTTGATACTTTCTATCTGTTCTCTTTCAAAATCATTCATTAATGCTCTACCTCCTTAGACCTTGTTAATCTAAGCTGTATAAATGTAATGACCGCAACAATCAAAAAGAATATAACAGCTTTTGCCTGTCCGCGTCCTTCAGAATATACACTAGAGTTACCACCAAAAATCGTTTCGTAAATATCAAGTGCCAACAATCTGGTTTCTTTTGAATTACCATTCAATGCATAGTTCTGATCATACAACTTGAAGGAATTTGACATTGTAAGGAATAAACAAATTGTAATGGAAGGCATAACAAGTGGAATGGTAATTCTGAAAAGAATCTGTGAAGGCGATGCACCATCAATTCGCGCCGCTTCCACTACATCTTCC
>CACYDA010000062.1 GCA_902773095.1 uncultured Lachnospiraceae bacterium
AATGTTAGTGAAAAATCGGATGATTATTTACCTGCTTTTGGTTTCTTTGCTCCATATTTTGAACGAGCTTGCTTTCTCTTAGCAACACCTGCTGTATCAAGTGTACCTCTGACGATATGGTATCTGGTACCAGGTAAATCCTTTACCCTTCCACCACGGATCAATACAACACTATGCTCCTGAAGGTTGTGTCCTTCACCCGGGATATAGCTTGTTACTTCGATACCATTAGAAAGACGAACTCTGGCAATCTTTCTAAGAGCTGAGTTAGGCTTCTTAGGAGTAGCTGTCTTCACTGCTGTACAAACACCTCTCTTCTGTGGAGAAGCTGTATCTGTTGCTTTCTTCTGTAAAGAGTTGTAACCCTTTAAGAGTGCTGGTGCAGTTGACTTCTTTTCAGCTGTTTTTCTTCCTTTTCTAACTAACTGGTTAAATGTAGGCATTATTTTCACCTCCTGCTTAGAATATTGTTTATAGATTTTTTCTATGCCTACCTGCTAACATGAATTCGCTCTTTGTCAAATTCATTACAGGCTAAAAGCGTACACCAATAGTAACTTACTATTTAATGCACGCTCTCTTATTATATCTTTACACTTTCTTTGTGTCAAGCTAATTTTTTACAAATCATAAATGAAAATCGAATTTCTCTTTTCCCCTGATTCTGGCAATCGCTCTCGCAAGACTTGCTCTTGAAACATGATATTCCATAATGCTCTGCTTTTGCTGCAACTGCTCTCTTGCCCGCTCAAATGCAGCTTCGGCCCTGAACTTATCAATCTCCTCGGGTCTCTCAGCAGAATAAACCAGAACAGTCGCTTTATTCTTTTCCATATTGATCAGACCGTCTGACACGATTGCTACATGAGTATTGCCATCCGGAGTTCTAAAACTAATCTCTCCAATCTCAATACTACATGTCATAGACTCATGATGAGCCATGATTGCCATCTGTCCTCCATATCCGGGAAAAATCAGTATTTCACATTCACCTTCATAAAACACTCTGTTACAGGCTATTATTTTCAGAGTAAATGTATTCATATTGACCCGATCCTTTCCATGGCTTCATTTCTATTTTTCATTTCGCCAATTCCTGCAATACTTTTTCCGGTATCATTTTCGCCACCGGAAGTTTCTTTCTCTTTCAAATGCATCCAACTTCCATACGATGACAGGATTCACGCATCTTACATTTCGCTCGCAGTCATCTCTTCCGCCTTCTTTTTCACATCATCAATGGTTCCCACATTAAAGAACGCTGCTTCCGGATATTCATCCATCTCTCCGTCAAGAATCGCCTTAAATCCTCTGACCGTCTCTTCAACCGGCACAAACACACCCTTCACACCGGTGAAATTCTCTGCCACATGGAATGGCTGTGACAAAAATCTTTGTACTTTTCTTGCCCTGAACACCGTCAATTTGTCATCATCCGACAATTCTTCCATACCAAGGATTGCTATAATATCCTGCAGTTCTTTATACTTCTGTAATGTTTCCTGTACTCTTCTCGCCACTTGATAATGCTCTTTTCCAACAACATCTTCTTCCAGAATTCTCGAAGACGATTCAAGCGGATCTACCGCCGGATAAATCCCCTGTTCCACAATTTTTCTTGATAGAACAGTTGTTGCATCAAGATGCGAAAATGTCGTAGCCGGTGCCGGATCCGTCAAATCATCTGCCGGTACATAGACTGCCTGAACCGATGTAACGGAACCTTCTTTTGTAGAAGCGATTCTTTCCTGAAGTTCACCCAGATCATTAGCAAGTGTCGGCTGATATCCTACTGCGGAAGGCATTCTTCCTAAAAGTGCCGAAACTTCTGAACCTGCCTGTACAAAACGAAAGATATTATCAATAAATAGCAATACATCCCGGTGTTTGACATCTCGGAAATATTCTGCCATCGTCAGTCCCGTCTGTGCTACTCTCATACGTGATCCGGGAGGCTCATTCATCTGCCCGAATACAAGTGCTGTCTTACTGATTACACCTGACTCCTTCATTTCAGTCCACAGATCATTTCCTTCTCTTGAACGCTCACCTACTCCGGTGAATATCGAATAACCGCCACTCTCTGTCGCAATATTGTTGATGAGCTCCTGAATCAGCACTGTTTTTCCTACACCTGCTCCTCCAAATAAACCTATTTTTCCTCCTTTTGAATAAGGCGCCAAAAGGTCAATCACTTTAATTCCCGTAATCAGCATCTCTGCGACAGGGCTCTGTTCATCAAATGCAGGCGGTTCTCTGTGGATACACCAGTGCTCCTCCTGCTCCAAGGATGCTCCTCCATCCAAAGTTTCGCCAAGAACGTTAAAGAGTCTTCCAAGGGTTGCTTCTCCAACCGGAACTGAGATACCGGCTCCGGTAGCTGTTACTTTCATATCTCTATGCAGCCCTTCGCTGGCTCCAAGCATAATACACCTCACAACTCCGTCGCCGATATGCTGCGATACTTCCATGACCAATTTCTTGCCATTATTATTCACATAAAGTGCTTCTTTAATGGAAGGAAGCTCTCCCTCTGCAAATTCTACATCTATTACAGGTCCGGAAACCTGCACAATCTTACCAATATTTTCCATACTGTGAAATTCACCTCACTAGCTTCTTTTTCTTCTTTAAAGCTTTTGCTCCACCGATTACCTCTGTAATCTCCTGCGTAATCGCAGCCTGCCTGATCCGGTTATACTGTACTGAAAGCATATTCAGCATGGCCTCTGCATTGTTCGTTGCTGCCTGCATCGCCATCATTCTGGAATTTTCCTCACTGGCACTGCTCTCAACCAATGCACCATAGATAAAACCCGTTACATAATTGTACACCAATTTTTCAATAATCTTTCTCGGTGAAGGATAAATCAAAAACCAGTCATCTGCACTTTCTAATGTTTCCTTATCAAATTCACTCGGATGGGCTTTATCAAGCAGTTCCTGTCTGACGAACTGCCTGGTTTTCAGTGGAAGAAGTTGCTGCACTTCCACCTCTTCCTTCATACTGTTAATCATACGGGTATAAATGAGATACACTTCATCTAATTCTTCTCTGTTATATAAATCAACAATACGCTCCGTGATTACTCTTGCACGATGAATAGAAGGATTATTTGCCGAAAACAGAAATGTTTCATCAACAGGATAATTCAGTGCAGCAAAATGATGTCTTCCTACTTCACCTATAATATACATATGATAATCGACAGCCGTTTTGGTTAGTTCCTGCGCCTTTTTGATCACATTATGGTTATAAGCACCTGCCATCCCCTTATCACCTGTTATCACAATATATCCTTTTTTCTTCACAAGTTCTCTTTGATCTTTTTCCCTGTTATCAAAATACAGATGGCGCATTTCAGGGAAACGGCTCAGTATACTGGAAATCTGTTCTTGCAATGCATAGAAAAAAGGCTCTGTATCCTGAAGCTTCTGTTTCGCTCTGCGAAGTTTCATGGACGACATCATGTACATGGCTTTTGTGATTTTCATTGTATCTTTAATGCTTCGTATTCTGTTCTGAATTTCTCTTGCATTCGCCATATTCCACCTCCAAACCTGACTATTTTATCAGGCAAGATTTCATTTACTCGCTTTACGATTATTTTACGCCGTGATCTCACTCTGTTTTTTAAACTTTAGCGCCAAGTCAATAATCGTCTGTTCCAATTCATCTGACAATTTTTTCTCTGTATTCAGTTCATTAATCACATTGGAATGTTTTGTCTTAAATTCCGCAAGCATTTTCCTTTGGAATTCTTTAATTTTTTCTTTTTCAATTCCACTGAAGATATGTGCATTCGCAGCCACAAGGGTAATGACCTGGTCAGCCATACTCATCGGCGCTCCCAATGGCTGTTTTAATAATTCCATCAATGCACTTCCATGCTCAAGCAGTTTCTTAGTATTTTCATCTAAATCTGAAGAAAACTGGGTAAATATCTCCATTTCACGGTACTGTGCCAAATCAATTCTGATACTTCCTGCTGCCTTCTTCATTGCTTTTGTCTGTGCTGCTCCACCTACACGCGAAACAGAAAGTCCCACATTGACAGCTGGTCTCTGGCCTGCAAAAAACAGCTCACTCTCAAGATAAATCTGACCATCTGTAATCGAAATTACATTTGTCGGGATATACGCAGATACATCTCCCGCCTGTGTCTCAATGATAGGAAGTGCTGTAATAGAACCGCCTCCCAATTCATCTACAATACGACTTGAACGCTCTAAAAGTCTTGAATGAAGATAAAATACATCTCCAGGGTATGCCTCTCGTCCCGGTGAACGCTCAAGCAACAGAGAAATCGCTCTATAAGCAACGGCATGTTTTGACAGATCATCATAAATAATCAATACATCTTTGCCCTGATACATAAAGTATTCTGCAAGTGCCGTTCCCGAATACGGTGCGATATACTGCATCGGTGCCGGATCTGCAGCAGTAGCGGATACAACAATTGTATAATCCATTGCCCCTGCTTTATCCAATGTATTGACCAATTTGGCAACAGTGGATGCCTTCTGGCCGATGGCAACATAAATGCACACGACATGTTTGCCCCTTTGGTTAATAATAGTATCCGTAGCAATGGCTGTTTTTCCCGTCTGTCTGTCACCGATAATCAACTCACGCTGTCCACGACCGATTGGGAACATGGAATCGATGGCAAGTATGCCTGTTTCCATTGGAACAGATACTGATTTTCGATCGGTAATTCCCGGCGCCGGACATTCTAACGGTCTGAATCCTTCTGCGACAATCTCACCTTTTCCGTCAATTGGATTGCCAAGGGCATCGATGACTCTTCCCTTGTAACCGTCACCTACCGAAATACCAGACATTTTTTCTGTTCTTCTGACTCTTGTTCCTTCTTTTATTTCCGTGTCTCTTCCAAAAAGAATAACTCCGATCTCATCTCGTCGGATATCCTGTACCATACCCTTGATTCCATTTTCAAAAATGACAATCTCTCCATAAAAGGCATGTTCAATTCCGGTAATATTGGCAATTCCATCACCAACCCAGTTGACATATCCTATTTCCTCATCATTGACTCCCAAATCAAAATCTTTGATGTAATTTCTCAAAATGGAAATAAACTTGTCTGATTTTGCAAACTCTGCAGATGCACTCTCTGAAGAAAGGACAACTTTTTCCACTTTTTCTTTTAACTGAGTGGTTCTTCCGTATTCACTCCAGTCATATTCCTTATTCCCGAAGCGAAGAATAAATCCACTGTCCACTGCCGGATCTTTGACAATTTCCAGTCTGATTTTTTCTTCGTTCTCTTCATTTAATTCTTTCGCAATAAACTTTTTGATCCCGGCTATTTGTTCTTCTGACGGCTCTGTAACACATAAAAGAGTTGCCGTCTGTGCTTTCATTGCCTTCTTATTTGCACCATTCACATCTGTATGTGTCACGATTTACCACCTGCTTTTTCCAAAAATTTATCATAGAGATTGCTATCGATTTCTTCTCCGCTTTTTGCACCGGAAATCTTTACTGCTGCATCGACAACAATATCTGCAATCTCTTTTTCTGCTTTCTTTACAATCTTCGCTTTTTCGCCTTCAGCCTTTGCAATAGCCTGTGCCTTAACTGTCTTAGCCTCTCTTTTTGCATCACTCACAATTCTCTGGTATTCCTGGTTGGCATTCTTTCTGGCTTCTTCAAGTATCTTCTTTCTCTGTACTTCTGTCTCTTCGATTTTCTCTTCATATTGAGTCTTTAAATTCTCCGCTTCTTCTAACTGCTGCTTTGCTTCATTTAATTCTTTGTCCGCCTCTTTCTGTCTCTGTTCTAATATTTTCTGCACCGGTTTAAACAAAAATATTCTTAAAGCAATGAAAAGCACTAAAAGATTGACAACTGTAACGATGATATTTTCCGGACTTATACTAAGCATATTTTCTTCCTGCCTTTCTAATTTAATTGCAACGATTCATTTTTCGACTGACAAAACCTCCTGTCTGTTTTATCAATCATAGGATGAATTTTCATCAAATTTCCAATCCAACTAATAGGAAATTGCAATCTGTCAATTATAATTTGATAACCATCATCAGTGCGATTACGAATGCATAGATGGCTGTTGCCTCTGCAAGCGCACATCCAAGAATCAATGTTTTATTAATCTTACCTTCTGCCTCCGGCTGCCTTGCAATCGCTTCCGCTGCCTTTCCTGTAGCGATTCCAATACTGATACCTGCTCCAATTACTCCTAATGCAGCGATTCCTGCACCTATTGCTATTACTGTCATAGTCCATTCTCCTTTTCATTGATATTTTTAAATTTATTATTTCAATTCTATATCTGATATTTCACTTTCTACTCCGTATCATTTCAATCATTCAACCGCTTCGCTGATATATAATGACGTCAAAAAGACGAATACATATGCCTGAAGCAATCCGTCAAACAAATCAAAATAACAGCTAAACACAGCCGGTAAAACATATGGAACCACCATCTTGATTAACTCCATGATTACAAAAGCTCCAAGCACATTACCAAACAGACGCATGCATAATGACAATGGCTTCGTCACGATTTCAAGAATATTGATTGGTGTGACTACTGCAATCGGTTCCACAAATTTATGCAGCCACTTTTTGATACCATTCTGGTAAATACCCGCTGCCTCAACCAAAATAATGCTCATCAATGCCAATGCAAGTGTTACATTCAAATCCTTTGTCGGTGGTTTCAATCCAAACAAACCTATGATATTTGACACACCTATATACAAAAGAATTGTTGTAAGATATGTGACATATGATTTTCCATGAGGTCCTACCATTCCTTCCACCATTGATGTCAGCTTTGTCACAATTGTCTCGGCAAGTGCCTGCCTTTTACTGATGTTGTGAACCTTCATATTCGAAGTCAGGATGATTGAAAACAGAATGAGAATCGCCATGACAATCCAGGTTACGACTACTGACTCATAGATGTTTACCTCATAACCACCTAATGAAAATGAAAACACGGTCTCACACTCTAACTGTTCCATCAGCTCTTCAGCTAAATTACCCATATACTCACTTCCTTTCCAAATGCAAAAAACGGATATAAAGCAGCCTGCTTTATACCTCGCTGTGTATCGGATTGCATCTATTATTTCTGTCTCGAATTGTATCACAAAAATGCCGGATAATCAAGATGCAAGAATCCTCTTTATTCCTTATATCAAATATTTATTTTTTCAATTTTACAGGAATGCTTTTTTGTCTTTTCATTATAGTTAATACCTACAAGCATCAATTCTCCATCATAGCCGTTAAAGATGAAAGGATATTTTCTATCTTTAATCTGAGCAATAGCACTATCTGCACTTTCGTTCCATTTCAGTTCAACGATCATTGCCGGCAAAGAAGTATCACGATTTGGAATAAACACAACATCCGCTATTCCTTTGCCTGTAGGTAATTCCTCGACTTTCAAATAATAGTCAATGCAAACGATATAAGCAAATTTTATGACATATCTGAGTGCCTGCTCGTTGTTGTAGAACATAGGAGCATAGTTTGTTTCACGTACTCTTGCTATAGTATCAGCGACAGCAGTTTCGTTTCCGTTCAGAGTCTCCTGCAGAAGTTTTTCTGAAGCTGTAATCAAATCAATTAATTTTGCATGCTGTGGACTTTCGAGTATCTCGTCAAACTCATATCGTACTTCTTCATTCGGAATACGCACGCGCTTATCTTTTTTATCATAAGCAAGATATCCGAGATGAACAAGAAGTGTCAACACATCATCCTTCGAATGAAATGTCTGAAAATCATTATGGAATTTTGTTACATTTACCTTCAATCGCTCTCCGGCAATCAGCTTTAAAATATCCGATTGCAAATCACCCATATTCATATTAATGTAAGTAACAAGATTTTCCGCAACCGAAGTCTGTTTCCAATACGATTCATAT
>CACYDA010000063.1 GCA_902773095.1 uncultured Lachnospiraceae bacterium
CAGGCATATGGAATGCAGGGAAACATTTCAGTTTCCCGATGGAGAGAAGACCTATTATTTCAATTATCGTAACAGAAATCCTGTGAATGGAGAGGCTGAATTTCATGAGATATAAGAGAACTAACAGAAAATATTATAATTGATCAATAAAGAAAGGAAAAGGCATTCAGAATATGCCGGGGTATGAAAATGAGTTTTGAAGAGATTATGAATGAAATAAAAAAAGGATTAACACATGATGTGGAGACAGATGTAGAATATCTTCAGGAACAGAGTGATAAATATAAGACACATGAGTTTGGAAGGGAGATTTCAAGAGAATGTACGCGGATGATTTATGACCTTCTTCCCAGAGATGGAGAAGTTGAGATTGTGGGATTATGGGATGAATATATGTAAACGAATGGGAAAATTTGATACTTGCTATTCTGAATGATGGAGGTACAATGATGCAAAACAATGAGATTTGGGAAGTTTTAGGAATCGAGAAGACGAAAGATGAGAAGGATATTAAGACAGCATATAGAAATAAACTGGTAGGTGTCAATCCGGAAGATGATCCGGAAGGATTTAAAGAATTAAGAGAAGCATACGATGCTGCACTTTCCTATTCGAAATCAGAAGATGAAGAGTTAGACGAGTATGACCGTTGGATTAATGATATTTCAGAAGTATATCAGGATTTTAATAGAAGAATGGATGAGTCAGAGTGGGACAGATTATTTGGCAATGAGATTTGTCTTTCGTTAGATACACAGGATATGGCATGCGAGAGACTTCTTGTATTTTTAATGGGAAATTATTATTTACCATATTTTGTGTGGAAAAAGATAGAGAATGTTTTCAAAGTGGTAGAAAATAAGAATTCCCTGTCTGAAAAATTCCCTTCTAATTTTCTTGACTATATTGCAGATGAAATGAATAGTCCGTCAGATGACAAATATTTTAAATATTTTTGTGGTGATGTGAGAGATAATCCGGACATCCTCATCAGAACAATATCGGAATGTCTGGATGAAATGGTGAACCAGTTGGTCATTACTGAGGATAAAAACAGGGATTTTAGTGTATTAAAAGAAAAACTGGCTGAGATTAACCAGATGAAGGTCAGTCATGTATATTCAAAAATTATAGAAGAAGTTCTTGCATTTTATGAAAAAGATTTTGAGAGAGCAAAGGAATTATTTGCCGGGATAAGAGAAGTGGTGGGAGACGAGATTGGAGAGACTACAAATGCTGCCATATTAGAAGGGTATGCCATAGGCTACGAAGTCACAGGTGAGAAGGAAAAGGCAGAAAAAGTAAGACAGACATTAGAGAAAATGAATTGCAGCCTGTATATTCTTGCAGATAATCTGCGTTATTATCTTGATGCCGGCGAATTTAAAAAGACAAAGGATTTAAGTATCGACTATATGGAACGTTATGCAGATTATCCGGCGTTTATGTCGCACATGATCAGGGCAAATGAAATGTTAATCAGTATGTATAAGGAAAAAGCGGATGCCGGTGATATTGATAGCGCGTTTGAATTAGGTTGGATTTATTTTCAAAATGAAAAATTTGAGGAATGTATTGCACTGATGGAAAGCAGGGAGCCAAAGCCGGGAGAGAAGAATGAGTATTCTTTCTATAATCTGGTTGGCAGATGCTGTTACAGGGCAAAAAAATATGATAGAGCAATCCGGTGTCTTTTGCGGGCAGCCGAATTAATTGATGAAGTCAGAAAAAAGGGCGCCGAAGGCGAAGAGGAAGAGAGAATGATCAAGCGCCATGGACTGATTTTAGCCACAATTGGCATGTCTTATCATGACAAAGCAATAAAGCTGTTAGAAAATAGCGATGTAGGAAAGGAAGAATATATAACGGCGGACGAGTATTTATGTAAGTCAACGGAGTATGTGAATCAGTCCCTGGAAGTAGAGGAAAATTTAAGAGATAAAATATTCTTCCAAAATGAGGCTGCAGTCATCTATTTTGACAGAGAAGAATACAGTAAATGTGTTGACATGTGTGATGAAACCCTGAATGTTGTTTCAGAATGGTATGCACCGTATATGATCAGACAGCGCGCGTTTTATATGATGGATTATTCGCAGAATGTAATAGATGATTATTATTCGATAACAAGAATTATGGCAGAAAATCTTGATAATCCTCATATTTATATCTATCCGTTGATGACATATATTGATTATGGAAGAGACGATAGTGTAAGGGAATTGTTAAAGAGGGCAGAAGAAAATGGTGTGAAGAGTCCTTCTGTTGACTTTTTGAAAATATACTTTGAATATAATTTGGATCAGACATCGCATGATCTTAATGAAATCGATGAATGTTTGAAAAAGATTGTCGAAGAAAAAGAAAACAATGATTTTTCGAAAAAAGAGATTGCAGAGTTCTATTTTTATGCGGCATATCTGGTTGATGATGAAGAGTATGTTTTAGGAAAAATAAACAAAGGAATTGAGGTTTATCCGGGACTGAAAAGGAGAGGATATAGTATTTTGGCATCCTATTACGAAAGACGTCGTTATGATTATCAGAAAGCAGTGGAATATTATCAAAAGCTTTTGGCATTGTTGCATGTGGAAGAAGCAATCCAATCCTGCAAGCTTAGTATTGGAAGGAATTATTGGTATCTGGACGAAGATGACAAGGCGTTTGAATTATATATCGATGTCTATCAAAAAAATCCAAAACAGATTAGGGTCAACAGGCTCCTGGCTGAGTATTATCTTTTCAAGTTCAGAAATGATGAACAAAGCGAGAATATTGATTTAGCATTGAAATATATTAATGAACAGATGGAAGTTTTTTCAGATAATGAGATACTGTCCATCAGGGCAGAAATCTACCTTGAAAGATTTGAGATTGCCGAGTGTAAAAAGGATGTACTTACAATTTTAGAAAATGTTCCTGACCATTTACCGGCACAAAGAATGCTTGAGAGAATTTACCGGTATGAAGGTGACTTTGAAAATGCATATGAATTATGTAAGCAAATCCTAAAAAGAGAATCAGATGACAGGTATACAGCAAAATATACAAAATATGTCAATTCCTGTATGGCACTTGGAAAATATGATGAGATTGAACCTTATATCAAAGAAGGATATCAGCATAACAGAGAATGGGCGCTGGATCATCTGATTACATTATATTTGCGAATGGAAAGAACAGAGGAACTAATGGAACTTGCAAAATCAGCAATTAGGGAAGGACAGACAAGTTATGAAAAGTTCCTTGGATATAGGACAGTTTTGGATGCTTTGTGTCTGAATAACCAGTTTGATCAGATTGAGGCAGCGGAAAAGGAATATCTGCAATTCTTAGAAGAAAACCCTGACCGGCAAGTATATGGATATGATTGTTTGTGTACATTCTTTGAGGAAGATTTCGGGGATTTGAAAAAAGCAATACTTTATGCAGAAAAAATGCTTGAATTTGAATTATCGGATTATTATAAAATAAGATGTAATTTATTTCTTGCTACTTATTATGCATTTGCAGGAGAAAAAACACAATCTCAAAAATTTTTCAACCAATTTGAGCAGTATGTAAAAGAACAGTATCCTACTTTTGATCAGTGGCTGAAAGAAGACGGCTACAGTAGATCGAGACTATATAATTTATCAACTTACTATTATTCTGTAAAAGATGTTGATAATCTGAGTATGTATTTGAAAAAAATGAATGAATGTGTCATCTGTAAGAGTTGTGACAAAGCGAAGTGTTTTGAATATTATATTGCGAAAGGTTTTTTGGAAAAGTTGAAGGGGAACATAGAAGCAGCCAGAGAGGCTTATGGAATCGCACTTGAAAGTGGAGGAGCCGGTAATAGAAAGTGGATCACGAGATTTATTGATGATTTGGAAAAAAATGAATAAAATACTTTTTTCTGCTCATAGGATAAAAGAATATCCATATGATACACAATCAGATTTGTATGATATTATGATGATGCAGATACGACAATATAAAAAAGGAAAAGTGAGATTATGATAGTAGGAATTGATTTAGGAACTACCAACAGTTTGATTGCATATTATACAGAAGACGGTGCTAAAATTATTCCGAACAGGCTAGGTAAGAATTTGACACCATCCGTGGTCAGTATTGACGAAGAAGGGCAGGTGTATGTTGGTGAGACAGCAAAGGAAAGGGCTGTGTTGTATCCGGATTCATCAGCAAGTGTTTTCAAGCGTGATATGGGAAGCAATCGAAAATTTATACTTGGGAAGGAACAGCGTGTCGAGAATGACGTTTTATATGAAAAGGACAGAGAATTTAGCGCTATGGAGTTGTCTGCTCTAGTGCTTAAGGCGTTGAAAGAGGATGCGGAGTATTATCTGAATCAGCAAATTACAGAAGCAGTCATCAGCGTGCCGGCATATTTTAATGAAGACAGAAGAAGGGCTACCAAAATGGCTGGTGAAATGGCAGGATTTAAGGTGGAGAGGATTATCTCTGAGCCTACAGCGGCAGCAGTAGCATATGGATTGTATCAGGAAGAAAAAGAATCTAAATTCCTGGTCTTTGATTTAGGAGGGGGAACATTAGATGTTTCCATCCTTGAGATTTTTGGTGATATACTGGAAGTGCATTCTGTGGCGGGTGATAATTTCCTTGGTGGAGAAGATTTTACCAATATTATCATAGATATGTTTTTTGAGGCAAATCCGGAAATTGACAGACAGTCGTTAGATAAAAAGACTTTGGAACAGATCAGAAAGAAAGCGGAAGATTGTAAGGTCAATCTGGATGAAGCGGAAAGTGGAACGATGAAATGTGTCATCAATGATCAACCGGTTGAATTTGTATTGAATGAGAAAAAATATGAGGCAAGATGTAGCGAGCTCTTTGACAGAATTAAGATTCCGGTCAAGAGAAGTATCACAGATGCCGGAATCAAAATTTCCGATATTGATAAGGTTGTTTTAATTGGCGGTGCCACAAAAATGAGCATGGTAAGAAGATTTGTAGCGAGAATGTTCCGTACAATACCGGACTGCAGTATTAATCCGGATGAGGCTGTTGCATTAGGGGCGGCGATACAGGGCGCCATGAAAGAGAGAAATGAGGCTGTAAAAGAACTGATTCTTACAGATGTATGTCCGTTCACGCTGGGAACAGAAGTGACGATTGACAGAGAGGATGGCAGCAAGGAAGGTGGTCATTACCATCCAATTATTGAGAGAAATACAGTTATTCCGGCAAGTAGAACGGATACATTTTATACATCCTATGACAATCAGAAGAAGCTTCGGGTAGATGTGCTTCAGGGAGAAAGCCGGTTTGCAAAGAATAATCTTTATTTAGGGGAAATTGTTGTCAATGTCCCGCCGGCAAAAGCGGGAGCTGAGGGGATTGATGTAACATATACTTATGATGTGAATTCACTTTTGGAAGTGCAGGTGAGGGTGCTGTCAACCGGTGAAATCAAAAAACAGGTGTTTAAAAACCAGAGTGTGGATATGACAGATGAAGAAATTGAAAAGCGATTTGAAGAAATTGGTTTTCTGAAAATTCATCCAAGAGACCAGGAAGAAAACAGGTTGCTCCTTTTTAAAGGCGAAAGACTTTATGAGGAAAGTCTTGGTGTAGACAGAGTTGTGATTGATATGAATATCCGTGAATTTGAGAATGCACTCAATACTAGGGATGAAGGGGTTATCAAAAATGCCAGAAAGAAATTTATGAAATTCCTGATAAAATTTGAGAGTAATAATCAGGTAGAGTAGAAAAGGAATAATTACCAATTATTAAGTTACAAGGGAGGAAACGAGATGTATAATGTAAAACTTGAAAACAATGTGAGAAAATTTGTTGATTCAAAAGGGAACTTTGCGGTATTAGAGTATATGAGAGATGCCAGTGTAGCTCCTTCAAATGCGCAGTCGGAATACTTTATGCAAAGAATGGGAGTTCATAGAAGACAGGTAGTCTGCACGCTCTCAGGTAATAATAAAGTCGTCATACAGTCAGGAGCCATGCAGTGGATCTGTGGTGATGTGAACGCAACTACTGGTATAAAGGGCGCAGGAGATTTTCTTGGAAAAATCGTAAAGGGTGCAGTGACAAAAGAATCCGCAATTAAACCGGAATATGTTGGAGTAGGCAGTCTTATACTTGAACCTACTTATAAATATATTTTGCTTGAAGATGTAGCATCCTGGGGAAGCGGACTTGTTTTGGAAGATGGTATGTTTTTAGCATGTGATGGAACCGTAAACAGAAGTGTTGTTTCAAGATCATCATTTTCATCAGCCGTTGCAGGAGGGGAAGGATTATTCAATCTCAGTCTGAACGGAATGGGTGTAGCTGTATTGGAGAGCAACGTTCCAAGAGAGGAATTGATTGAAATTGATTTACAAAATGATGTGCTTAAGATTGATGGAAATATGGCTGTCTGCTGGTCTGCATCGTTGCAGTTTACAGTAGAACGTTCTACGAAAACTTTAATAGGTTCTGCAGCCAGTGGAGAAGGACTGGTCAATGTCTATCGTGGTACGGGAAAAGTACTAATGAGTCCGGTTGCCATAACAAACTCATTGTATTCATCAACACATTAATGATAGGAACTGCTGATAGAGTAATGAAAAGAGAGGGTCGCATTAACAGCTAGAAACTTGATATGCTACCTCCAAAGCAGATTTTTGGTGATTTACCATGCTACTTGGGATTGTCATATTAAACCAGAAACTTGTTGATGCGACCGACTTGTTTTTTTGCCTGTTTTTTGTTTTATATAGTTTCTATTTTATTATGCAGCTTCCGGCAATTTTGTTTCAGGAGTTTCCTCTTCATGGGAATCCGTATCCGGAATTGCAGACTCGGTAGAGGAAGAATCTGATGAATTACTGTGTTCGGAAGTGAGGCGTTGAACGGAACAACCTGCATTCATCATCAATTGTAGGATTCCGTTATCACCATAGAAATGTGCGGCGCCTACGACAAACATGACTTTCTTTCCGTCGTTCATATATTCTATTGCCTTATCAGCCATTCCGGCATTTCTGTCATCGAGAAGGATTTTGTTATATTCCTCAAGGAGCATTTTTTCTTCATCAGTTAAATTTTCATCTTCTTCGTTTTCTGAAATATCTTCATCTGAAATAGTGCCATTCTTCCAGTGATCATAAAGGACAGAGTATCCGTCGGCATATTTTGTGATAATGTCATCCTCTGCAATACTATCAAAAAGTACTAATTGGATCTCATCTGACAGATTAGCTAAAAGATTGTTTTGAAATTCAACGGATTCCACTTCGAGAATTCCTTTTCCCTCAGATTTTGCTCTGTTGATCAGGTTAACGTCAACCCCATACTTTTCAGAAAGACCGGATTCTTTTGCACCGGCCAGATCAATCGTATTAACCCATAGGATAGGTTTCATACGCTCATAAGAACTGGCATAAAGACCGGAGCTTTTTAGAATTTCAACAACCTTCTCATAGCTTTCTGTGGAAACGTGGTCTTTAATCGTAGTGCCGTCAGTGTAAATCATTTTCATATAATCAGAAAAAATGTTTAGCGAAAGATTGGTAATATCGCATTCGACAGCCAGATATTCACATTTGGCATATGCTGATTCAAAATAGTCAGGCAGTATTGAAGCATCAGAATCGGCAAGGTGGATAGAACCCATCATATAAATTGTATTTCCATTGACATCTGTTACCTCCCAAACAGCAGGAGTAATTGTACTTTCCACTTGTGAAATGTCATTTGAATCGGAATTATTATTGTCAGATTCATCAGAAATAGTTTCTGTTTCAATGGAATCTTCGGATAGATCTGGCTCAGAAGAAGGTGAGATTGACTCAGAGTCTGTTATATTATTGGTTTTAGATGTGTTGCTCTTTTGGGAGAGAGAGCAGCCGGAGATTATCATTAATAAAACTAAAATTAATGATAATAATCTACATTTTGTGTAATACTTCATAGCTTTTCTTTACCATCCTTTAAAATATTATATTATTCAGAGGTATTATAGAATAGAATCAGAAAATAAACAATAAAGAATAAATAAATATAATAAATAAAAGTGTTTCCATCTTTACCATAAACATGCTACAATGTAAAAAGTGAATGAGATAACTATTACAAAATGGAAGCAATCCGTTGAGAAGAAAAAATCAAATGTTTGTTATTATAAGCAGGTAATTGCGAAACTTCGTTTTACACTATGTTAAGTATACAAAATGCACAAAAAAAGGCACAGACACGTTTTCACTTGGAAAACAACATAACGGTACATAAAACACCAAAGTACGGTGCTTAAGTACCGATGTTGTTTTACAGTCTGCTTATTCTTTTTGTGCACAATATACAACATACGTTATTTGAACCGGCGTTTCGCAAACATCTATGTTATTAAAGGAATGCGAGGAGAGAGACTATGGAAAATGAAAAACGGATTCATTATAATTATTCAGCAAAAGAGGCATTGGAAAAACTTGTAGAAGGAAATAAAAGATATGTTAACAATGAAACAACAACAATCAGCTCGGAAAACAATCTTTTGATGAAAACATCAAAAGAAGGTCAAAAGCCATATGCAATCATAGTGACATGTTCTGATTCGAGAGTAATTCCAGAAGCAATTTTTTCAGCAGGGATTGGAGATTTGTTTGTAATCAGGGTTGCTGGTAATGTGATTGATTCTCACCAATTAGGAAGTATAGAATATGCGGAAGAACATTTAGGTACAGGACTTGTGGTGGTTCTTGGACATACAAACTGTGGAGCAATTAATGCAGTGATCAGTGGGCATGCAAGTGGCTATATCAAATATATCGCAGATGATATTACGAGGGCTGTTGGAAATGAGAAAAATGCGTATAAGGCTTGCTGCATGAATGTGAAGCATAGTTGTGATATGATAGAAAGTAGTCTGATTATTCAAAAAGATGAGAAAGAATATGGTCTGAGTGTCATGGGAGCAATATATCATCTGGAAGATGGTAGAGTGGAGTTTATATGAGTGTATCGTATTGAAGCGCATGATTAAGCATAATTGTGATCATCGTAATGATGACAGTTAGATGAATCTGAATTTTGTTTGGTTCGGATTGTAATGAAAATAACGGAAAAGGCACTAAAATCAATTGGGTATCAAAAAAAATAAAAAAATGAAAAAAGTTGTTGACATATGTAATTTAAGATGATATACTTACATTCGCGCTGATGAGTGCAAGAAAATAAAAAAATAAAAAAATGAAAAAGTCCTTGACAAAACTTAAAAAGTAAGGTATCATTTTTAAGTAACGCTTTGGAGAGGTATCGAAGTGGTC
>CACYDA010000064.1 GCA_902773095.1 uncultured Lachnospiraceae bacterium
ACCGGTAAAATCTTCTGCAGCCTATGTGATGACACCTGTCACCAAAGGAATGAATAAAGTAGGGACTTGGTTTAATGACAGGGCAGACGATATTTCTGAAATTAAAAATATCAAAAAAGAAAATGCTGAATTAAAAGAAACGATTGCGGAACTTCAGAATAAAAATGCTATTTCTGTTGAAGACCGAAATGAACTTGAACAACTAAAAGAATTATATCAACTTGACAATGAGTATTCTGATTATGAGACTGTCGGTGCCAGAATTATCAGTAAAGATGCAAGTAACTGGTATTCTGTTTTTACGATTGATAAAGGGAGTAATGATGGCATAGAAGTAGATATGAATGTCATTGGTGACGGAGGTCTCGTAGGAATCGTTTACGAAGTAGGGAAGAATTATTCCCTTGTCCGTTCCATTATCGATGACGAGAGTAATGTCAGTGCACAGTTTGCATCTACATCTGACAAATGTATTATAAAGGGAAGTTTAAGACTGATTAATGATGGTGTATTACAGGTTTTTAATATCAATAAATCAGCGGAGATCAAAGATGGAGATATGCTTGTTACTTCAAATATCAGCAGTAAATTTCTGCCGGGAATCCTCATCGGATATGTGAAGGATATTGAAGATGATCCGAATAATCTTACCAAATCCGCATATGTTACACCTGTAGTTGATTTTGCACATTTAGATATTGTGTTAATCATTACCAAGCAGAAGAGTACAGGTGAATAATAGTATTGTTATCATAGTTCATTAAATTAAGAGGAGAACACAATGCTTAGAAAAATCGTGACTGCCATTTCAATATTTGTATTCTACGTATTACAATGTACACTGTTTCAATCATTGTCACTTGCATCCATTTCTCCAAATCTTCTTCTTATTCTCACATTTGCTACCGGATTTATGAGAGGTAAGAAGGAGGGAATGTATGTAGGCTTTTTCTGTGGCTTAATATTAGATTTGTTTAATGGCAGAACATTGGGATTTAATGCTTTGTTATATATGTACATAGGTTATACAAATGGATTTTTTAATAATGTGTTTTATGATGAAGATGTCACTTTGCCGATTGGGCTTTTATGTGCAAGTGATTTTGTCTACAACTTTGTCTACTATGTATTTGCATTTTTATTAAGAAACAGACTTGATTTTGTCTATTATCTTATTCACATCATCCTTCCTGAGATGATTTATACTGTAATTATCATGTTGCTGATTTATCGTCTGATTCTTAGAGTCAACAGGAAGCTGGAAGAGTACGAGTAAAGGAGTGCTTCACGTGTTTAGAGATTTTTTTGATTATATTCTGAGTATATTAAAATCGAGACTTTTTGTTCTTTTTTTAATTACTTTTGCTCTTTTTTCGGTATTAATGGTGAGGGTTTTTAATCTTCAAATCGTAAAAGAAGAGTATTATAAAGAGAATTTTATACAGATCGCCCAGAAAGAGGTTACTACCTCTGGCACCAGGGGACTGATTTATGATCGAAATGGTGTGATACTGGCGCAGAATCAATTAGCCTATGCAGTCCAGATTGAAGATGAAATCGAGAGTTCTTCTACAAAAGATGAAGAATTGAATGCCATTATTGCCAAAACTGTTGATATTATTCTGTCCAACAATGATACTGTCATCAATGATTTCAGCATCATTCTAAATTCTAATGGTGATTATGAGTTTTCCGTTTCTTCTGAAAGGGCACGCCTGGGTTTTCTAAGAGATATTTATGGAAAGAAAACAATCGAAGAACTTGATACCGATGAAGAAATCCTATCCACATCCTCTGCAAATGATGTAATGGAGTATTTATGCAGTGATCCTAAAGGTGGATATGATGTTTCTGATGAATATAGTCCTGAACAGAAATTATATATTGTCATGATCCGATATAATCTGTCTTTGAATAATTACCAAAGATATGTCAATACAAAGATCGCCTCAAATGTTTCAGAAGAAACAGTTGCTGCCATTTATGAATCCTCGGCAGACTTAAAAGGAGTGTCTATTGCTGAAGAAACAATTCGTTTGTACAATGACAGTACTTATTTTTCTCATATCATTGGTTATACCGGTACTGTATCCGAGGAACAGCTTGCTACATTGAATTCCAACGGTGGTGAATATGATGTTTCTGATGTAGTTGGAAAATCTGGTATTGAAAGTGTGATGGAATCGCAGCTTCAGGGAACAAAAGGCACCCAGACGATTCTTACAAGTAATGTTGGAAATATTTTAGAGGTTGTTAACAGCACACAGGCATCCTCAGGAAATGATGTATATCTGACAATCGATGCCAAATTGCAAAAGGCAGGCTATACAATACTTGAACAAAAACTTGCCGGAATTATCTACTCAAAACTAGTTAATTATGATGTAAAACCTAGTGAAGATATGAAAACAATTCCGATTCCGGTAAAGGATGTCTATTTTCAGATGATTAATAACAATGTGCTTGACCTAAATGCTTTTTCTCGTGAAGACGCATCTGAAAATGAAAAGAATATTTATGCTAAATTTGCGCCAAGGCAAGAGGAGGTCATTGAAAATATTAAATATCAGCTTACATCTGATGATGCCGGTATCCATTCTTCCTTGTCGGAAGAGTATCAGGCCTATCTGGAATATATTTATAGTGATTTAGTCAGAACATCACAGATTATTGATAAAAATCTGATTGACTATGAAGATGAAAAATACCTAAGCTGGAGTAACGGTCAGATTAGTCTCCGTGATTTTTTGCTCTATGCAATCTCAAAAAACTGGATCAATACGTCAAAAATTATTGATGCTTCCGTATCGAAATATTCAGATACAGAGGAAATCTATCATATACTTGTAGATCATATCTGCAAAAAACTTTCCTCTGACATCGGATTTAGTAAGAAAATATATTATTACCTGATTTATGACGGTTCCGTAAGTGGAACACAGATTTGTCTTGCACTGTATGATCAGGGTGTACTTGAGTATGATGAGAATTCATATCATTCACTGGTAGCAGGCCATTCTGCATATGATTTTATCAAAGAACAGATTCGCCAGATTAAAATTACACCATCACAGATTGCACTTGACCCATGTTCCGGTTCATTAGTCATTACGGATATTGATACAGGGGATGTACTTGCATTAATTACTTATCCGAGTTATGATAATAATATGTTATCCGGAAGTGTTGACGCTGTATATTGGAAAAAGTTAAACAATGATTTATCACTCCCTTTATATAACCGCGCAACACAGACCCGAACAGCTCCGGGTTCAACATTTAAGATGTTATCCGCAATCACCGGACTTGAAGAGGGATTATTATATCCTTCCAGAACAATTGTGGATTTGGGCGAATTTACTAAAATCACACCTGCCGCAAAATGCTGGAAATACCCAAGCAATCATGGCGCGATCAATGTATCTCAGGCGCTTAGTTTTTCATGTAATTATTTTTTCTATGAACTGGGATATGAACTTAGTATTGATGAACGAGGAAATTTTGATAGTGATTATGGTATTTCAAGGCTGAAAAAATATGGTTCCCAACTGGGACTCACCTCAAAATCCGGTGTAGAAATTGAAGAAAACGAACCAATGTTTACAACAGACAATTCCGTTCGTTCCTCCATTGGACAGGGTTCCAACAGTTTTGCCAATATCCAGCTTGCCAGATATACCAATACACTTGCAAACAGTGGTAAGAATTATAAACTGACTTTACTTGATAAAGTGACAGATAATGAAGGTAATCTCATTCATGAATATAAACCTGTTCTGGAATATGAGACAAATTACAGTGATTCTACATGGAATGCAGTACACTCCGGTATGAGAATGGTAATTACGGAAGGTACTGCTAAATCAACTTTCCAAGGTTTCCAGATTGAAGTTGCCGGTAAATCAGGTACCGCACAGGAAAACAAACTCCGTTCTAACCACTCAGTATTTGTTGCATATGCCCCTTATAATGAACCTGAAATTGCCTTGAGTGTTCTGATTCCTAATGGAGAATCATCCGGATACACTGCTGAAGTCATCAGAGACATGGTAAAATATTATTATGGTCTTACTACAGATGAAGAGTTATATGGCGGGGTGGCATCCATTCCAACGTCAGGAGTCACAAATGATTAGTGATTTAGTAAGATTTCAAATATACATTAAAAACTTGCAGAAAGGATTAAAATATAGCTTAAGAAATGGTTTATCTGGCAGCTTTTCAAGCTAAATTTTACAAA
>CACYDA010000065.1 GCA_902773095.1 uncultured Lachnospiraceae bacterium
AAGAATTAAAAGAAAAAGAAAAAAAACTGGAAGAGTATTTAAAGTCATTAGAAAGTGTTGTTGTTGCTTTTTCATCAGGAGTTGACTCCACCTATTTATTAAAAAAAGCAAAGCAACAGTTGGGAAATTGTGTAATCGCAGTGACAGCGAGATCATGTTCGTTTCCTAAGCGTGAATTAGATGAAACAATTAAAATTTGTGAACAAGAAAATATTAAACATATTATTGTAGATAGTGAGGAACTTGAAATAGAAGGATTCAGACAGAATCCAAAGAACAGATGCTATTTGTGCAAGAAGGAATTGTTTGAAAAAATAAGGGTGGTTGCTGCAGAGCATCGCATGAAACATGTAGTGGAAGGTTCAAATATGGATGATCTGGGTGATTACAGACCGGGGCTGTTAGCGATTAAAGAATTGGATATCAAGAGTCCTTTAAGATACGCCGGTCTGCATAAGCAGGAAATTAGGGAATTGTCTAAAGAATTAGGACTTCCGACCTGGGATAAGCAGTCATTTGCCTGTCTGGCAAGCAGATTTGTCTATGGTGAAACAATTAGTGAAAAAAAGCTGACAATGGTTGACAGGGCTGAACAGGTTCTTCTTGATCTGGGGCTTATGCAGTTACGAGTAAGAATTCATGGAGATGACCTTGCAAGGATTGAAGTCATGCCGGAACAAATTGAAGTCCTTGCAAAAGAAGAAGTGAGAAATCGCATTGTTAATGAATTCAATAATATAGGATTTCATTATGTGACATTGGATTTGCAGGGATATAGGACCGGTTCTATGAACAATTTTGACTATTCAAATGAAACGTATGGATAATGATTGTTATTTAAAAATACAATATTCGATTATACAAAGAAAGGAATGATTAGGATGCATATGGCAGATGCTTTGGTAAGTCCGGCGGTGGGAATCACAATGTATGCCATGAGTGGTATGGCAGCAGTTTATTCCATCAAAAAACTAAGACAGGAACCGGACTTTAAAAAGAAAATTCCGACAATGGGTGTCATGGGAGCGATGGTGTTTGCTACCCAGATGATTAATTTTACAATTCCGGGAACGGGATCTTCAGGTCATCTTTGTGGAGGAATCCTGTTGACAGGTTTATTGGGACCGTATGCCGGATTTCTTAGTATGATTGGTGTTTTGCTGATTCAATGCCTGTTTTTTGCAGACGGAGGACTTTTGGCACTTGGTGGAAACATTTTTAATATGGCATTTTATGGATGTTTTTTCGGTGCACTGATATGGAAAATAGTGATGCAAAATGGCATTTCCAAAAGAAAAATCACTCTGTATTCTATTTTGGGTTCGGTTATTACATTACAGTTGGGAGCATTTTCAGTTACCATTCAGACATTATGTTCGGGGGTAACAGAACTTCCGTTTAAAATGTTTTTGTCATTAATGCTTCCCATTCATCTCGCAATAGGATTTGTGGAAGGTCTTATTACAATGGCAATATTGAATTTTATCTATGCAGCACGACCGGAGCTTTTATGGAGTGATGGCCATGAAGAAAACAAATATATAAGAAGTGGATTGTCGTACAAAAAAACAATGATAATCTTTACATGTGTATTTTTTGTCATTGCGGGTTTTGTATCTCTGATCGCATCAAAGCAACCTGACGGACTTGAGTGGTCTATCAAAAAAATAACAGGTAATACAGAGATCAATGCAAAGACAGATTCGAAAAATGATTTGGATTACGATTTAAAAAACGATGTGAATGATGATTTAAACAGCAGTTTAATAACCGGCACAAAAACAGATATTTATGAAAATTCTGAGAAAATACAGCAAAAAACATCTTTACTCCCGGATTACAATTTTAAGAATTCGGATTCTGATTTAGGAACATCGGTTTCAGGAATTGTAGGATGTATGATCGTTATTATATTTCTTACCATCACGGGATTTTTGATTAAATTAAGTAAAAAAGGAAAGCATAAATTAAATGAATAAAATTGATTATGCCATAATGGAGATTCATCATTTAGATCATGAGGCAAAAAAAGAAAACATTTTAACCAGAATCAATCCGCTAGCGAAACTGATCATCACATTTCTATATATTATTTTGCTGACATCAATTGACAGATACAAACCACAACAATGTATTTATATGTGTATATACCTGATACTGATTAAAATAATTGGTGAAATTTCCATGAAAAAATGTATCAAAAGACTTAAGGTGATTTTTACAATTGTTTTGGTCATTGGAATAGCAAATCCTATCATTAACAGGAATATTGTGGCACAGATTGGGAAGATTCCCATCAGTTCAGGGATGATTTCGATGACAACACTTATGATAAAAGGATGTTTTGCAATCATTGCCTCCTATTTTTTCATCATTACAACAGGAATGGAAAATTTTTGTGTGGCACTTAGAATGATACATATTCCCGGGGTTTTGATTACAGTGATTTTATTAATTTATAGATATATCATTGTGTTTTTGAAAGAAGTTCAAAGAATATGGACTGCTTATTCAATGCGTGCACCGAACCAAAAAGGTGTCAATTTTAAAGCATGGGGAAGTATGATTGGAAGTCTTATGATCAGAAGTATTGATAAGGCAGGAAATGTGTATGACAGTATGGAACTGAGAGGGTTTAACCCTGATACATTTTTTGATAAAAAAAACGGATTTTGTGAGATTGATTTGATTTACTTTATCTTTTCAGCAGCAGTTATAGTTGTGATAAGATATATCAATATATTTGAGATGATTGGAAATGTATTTGTATTCCAATGAAAGCAGAGGAATGTGTAATGGAAAGTAGTATGTTAAAAATAATAGATTTGTCATTTTCATATGATGGTAAAAGAGAGGTACTTTCTGGTATTAATCTTGATATAAAAGCTGGAGAGTGCATAGGGCTGATTGGGGCCAATGGAGTGGGAAAATCGACACTTTTGAAATTAATTGTGGGACTTGAGTTTGCAAAAAAAGGAAAAATCATCGTAAATAACATGGAAGTTAACAGCAAAAATTTAAGAGAAGTAAGGAAAAATATTGGATATGTATTCCAGGATTCCGATGCACAATTATTTATGCCTACCGTGCATGAAGATGTAAAATTTGCATTATTAAATTATGGGTATGGTAAAGATGAGGCTGATCAAATTGCATATGAGACATTAAAAAAAATAGGAATTGAAAATCTGAAAGATCAATCTATTTATCATCTTTCAGGAGGTCAGAAAAAACTGGTATCAATCGCCACAGTTCTCGTGCTGAACCCGGATATGATTATTTTTGATGAGCCTACAGTTTGTCTTGATCCAAAGAATAGAAGAAAATTTATGGAAGTATTAAGATCATTAGGGGGAACTAAAATAGTGGCATCACATGACCTAGATCTGATATACGATACATGTGACAGGAGTGTTTTGATCGCCGATCAGAGAATCGTAAAGGAAGGTATCACACAAAAGATACTGACTGATAGGGAACTGCTTGAAAATAATGGACTTGAACTTCCTCTGTCTATGATTTCCAGAAATAAAATGTCAGTAATTATGTGACAAGTTAAGAGTTCTGTTGAGAAAACACAAAGTGATAAAAACGATAGTTTTGAAACAAAAAATGTGTCAGTGATCAATATAAGAGAAAAGAGGAAGAAATTAAATGACAGTAAAGAAAATGATAAATAAATTCTAAATAAACAGATGTCAGAAAAATAACAGATATTGAATCAATCAAATCAGGCAACAAAAACTGTCTCTCTAAACAAATTATGTAATAATTTGTTTAGAGAGACAGTTTTTTAAATTTTATTAATTTATGTGTAGATCGGTTTGTGTGCATTAGATTAGAATGGTATCAGTGTAGGAGCATATCAATTTTTAGTTTACTTATTTTGGAGTGATAAATAGTAATAGATCAAAGACTAAGTGTATTTGTTATATGAGAAAAATCGATATACAAATCTTCATAAATATTTACTTTAATAATAGAATCAAAAGTGTAAGGAACATTGAGAAGTTCTTCTTCAAAATAATTAACTGGAACGGTTTTGCGTTTTGGATCAACAATTCAATATTCTCTGACACCAAAATTCTTATAATAGTAAAGTTTGCGAATGTAATCGTCAGACGCATATTTCATATTGCTTGAATCATACCATAAAAATATTTGAATACAACAATTTTTATGGCATTCAAATAATTTTATTATAAAAGGCAAAAAAACTATTGACAAAGATAGTTGTCAATGGTATTTTATTTACATGACAAAGATAATTGTCAAAATTAAAAGAAAGTTTGTCAGAAGATAGGTTTTATTTATCAAATATTATCAATGGATGAAAAGTGAAATGTAGGAAAGGATGAAAGATTATGGTATTAGGAACTGTAAAAGGATATGACATTAAGGAAATCAGTAAGAAAAAAATAGCCGGAGTGAATCTGTCTGAGGAACTTGAACGTATGATCTCTAAGGAAAAACTGACAGAGAAAATGGAACAGGCATTGTCAGAAGGTGGAAGAGTCTATGCGTTATATCAGAATAAAATGATGACTGTATGCTACATATTTAGCAAATCCAGTGAGAATGACGATCAAAATGCTGATGAACCGAATGATTCACTTGACGACCGAAATGATACAGAAAAAGATGAACCGAAAAAACAAAAGAAGAGTGACCGGAAAGAAAAAGATCAAAAAAAGAAAAGTATATTAACATTGACAGACACGTTTATACCTGAACAACACCAGAAAAGTATTGAGGCGTTTGATAAAGCATTATTAGATGAATTAAAAGAAGTGATGGTATTTTATGAAATTCAATATGTGGTTTTTAAAGATAAGAAGTATAGTCAAAAAACTTATCACACACCATTTGGGACAATTAGTGGAGTTGCATTGGGATTTGGTATAGGAATTGCATTAGGCATGTTTTGTTTAGATAGTGGTTTTATGGGATTAGCTCTTGGAATTGCATTTGCTGTTATGTGGGGAATTATTTTTTCTGAAAATGATACAATTGAAAATGTAGACAAAAAAAAGGATGAAGAAAATGACCAAAAGGATGAAACGGAGGATTGATATGAATGCCATTATACAATCATTTAAAAGAGTATAGGGCAAGACTTGGTGTTAATCAACAGGAGATGGGGGCGTTAGTCGGGGCATCCAGACAGACAATCAGTCTGATCGAAAGGGGAGATTATTCTCCATCGGTTACGCTGGCACTCAAAATTGCCGCAAAATGTAATGCAAAAGTAGAAGATCTCTTTGAATATGTGGAGGATGAAAATGAAGAAGAATAATGATAAGAATAAAGCGAAGGATAACATGAATAGTGATAAAAAAACAATAGTAATCTTTGTCATATTAATGATATGCTGTTTATTTGTAGGTTATTTGGTGGGAGCAGGTGCAGCAAACCTGCAAAAATCGAAAACTCTCATGGATATATTGAGAGAGACAGGCAATCACGTGTTACAAGCAGCACCAGTCATTTTTATCGTCGTTAATATTGCAGCATGTATCATATCAGCCGGTATCATGATCAAATGTGAAAAAAGATTCAAAAAATGGGATGGTGAAGATGAAGATGAGATTGAAAGCATAGAATCTGTTCTTGATTTTCCAATGATATTGACAAGCATTGTTACAATATTAAATTTCTTTATGTTCTCAGTGATGCTCTATATCACTGAATTCACTACATTTGGCAGGGAACACAAATACTTTATGTTTTTTTACACACTGATCGTTTTTGAGGCAGGAATGATATGGTCGACATATATTCAAAAAAAATGCGTTGATCTTATCAAAAAAATCAATCCAGAAAAAAAAGGAAATGTTCTTGATCCAAGTTTTATCAAACAATGGGAAAACAGTTGTGATGAAGCTGAGTTGTTAATGATTTACAAAGCCGGATATGGTTCGTTTCGGGCAGTAGAGGGCGCTTGTGCTTTTTTATGGATTGTGACATTAGTCTGTGAGATTGCATTTAACACCGGTATTTTTCCATGTGTCATTCTTACTGTGTTGTGGCTTACATCTGTGATTGCATACTCTGTAGAATCACGACGTTTGGAACGCAAAAAATAAAATAAGAAAAGGTGTAACAGATGTATTTGGAAGTGAAAAATCTTAAGAAAAGCTATGGTAAGGATGAAAGTTATAATCAGGTTTTAAGAGGAATTACCACAAGTGTGGGAAAAGGAAAAATGTGTGTGATCCAAGGAACAAGTGGTTCGGGAAAATCGACATTTCTCAATTGCATAGGTGGTCTCGAATTGTTTGATTCCGGTTCTATAATAGTAGGAGGAAAGGAATTGTATGGGCTGAAGCAGGAAGAACTTCTTGAGTATAGAAGAGAAAACCTCGGATTTGTGTTTCAGTTTTATAATCTTGTACAGAATCTGACTGTCAGGGAAAATATTCAGGTCTGTGAATTTTTATCACAGTCTCCACTTAATAGG
>CACYDA010000066.1 GCA_902773095.1 uncultured Lachnospiraceae bacterium
CTCCTCCTAAAAATAGTCCTGTCATTCCTGCGAGATCATATCCTCCCAGTTTGCAAAGAATCTCCATCGGATCATCCCTGTCAGGCTGATGAAAATCAATCGCCTTTTGTATCACTGCTTTTTTGTGCTCCAAAAGCGTATCCGGTAATCCTGCCCCTCGTCCCGTCACTTCTTTCACACTTCTATCTAAAATCACCGCCGCGATTGCTGAACTTGGTGTGGTATTTCCTATTCCCATTTCTCCGGTCGCAATCATTTGATAACCTTGATTTTTCAGATTCCTCACAATATCAATCGCCGATGAAATAACGGATTGACATTCATCATGGCTCATCGCGCATTCTCTTGCAATATTTCCTGATGCATTGTTACGCTTTATTGTGATCACATTTTTCTTTTTTTGGTAAGTTTCGTCAAAATCTGCTGCCATTCCGGCATCCGCCACAAATACATCTGCATGATATGTTCTGCAAAGATTATTGATATTACCATCGCCATCTGCCATTGCCTTTGCAACAATATATGTGACATCACTTTCAGACTGGGAAATTCCTTCCTCAACCACTCCATGGTCTGCGCACATCACAACTGCGCACTTTTTTTCAAGATGCACATCCACATTTCCTGTCATACCGGCAATTTTGCAGATGATTTCCTCAAACCTTCCCAGACTGTTAAGTGGTTTTGCAATACGGTTCCACCTTGCTTTCGCCTCTGCCATCGCTTTTTTATCCAGTTTTTTAATCTTATTGATTCTTTCCATCTATATCCTCAATTCCATCTATATCCTTGCTTCCATCTGTGCCCTTGCTTTGATCTGTATCCCAGCTTTCATCTGTATCCTCAATTTTGTCTGTGTCCTTGCTTTCATCTGTATCCTTATTGTTAATGTCAGAATCAAAACAGCTCGTACCACTGCATTTTTTTACAAAGGAAATTGCACTCTGTGTATTTCCATAAAAATAAATATGTGGAAATCCTGCATATAAATTCTCATTTAAATAACCATGTTCGTATTCCTGTTTTCTGCTCAGTTTTCTGACATTACAATCACTGCCTCCATTGTCACTATCCCAGTAATGGAATTCATGGGCTTTGATTTTTTCTCCTTTTTGACCAAACAGATTCTCCTCTTTGCATTCCATCTCTACATAACCAAATCTGACAAGCCTGTTTTCATTATGTACTGTTCCTCTAATGACACCCGCCATTTCATAGTCTTTTCCCTTACTTCTTAAGAAATCATGAAGATACATAAATCCGCCACATTCGGCGATTGTGGGAACTGCAAGAACTGCCTGTCTGATACTTTTTCGCATTGAACTATTATTTTCCAATTCCTCTGCATAAAGTTCAGGATATCCTCCCGGAAGAATCAGACCGTTGATCCCCCATGGCACATGTTCATCCTTTAGAGGGGAAAAACGGACAACTTCTACCCCCATGCGTTCCAGAAAATCGATATTATCCTGATAGATAAACGAAAATGCCCTGTCATCCGCTAAGGCAATTCTGGTATGATTCTGCAAAGGTTTCACTTCCGGACATGGTTCTTCATATTCCAGAGGTTCTGCTTTATTTGCCGCTTTTATAATCGCTGAAAGATCTAAATATTCCTCACAAAGATTTGCCAGTTTCTCAACCTTTCCTTTCAGGTCTTCCATTTCATCTGCTGTAATCAGTCCAAGATGCCTTGATTCTATACTCACTTCTTTCTTAAATGGAATTCTGCCAAAATACCCGGTATGTAACTCGTCACATATTTCTCTGACGGTTTTCTCAAGGGAATCAGGAAGCCTGTTAAATATAAACCCAACGATTTGATGATTATTTCTATAAGTCAGAAAACCTTTCATCACAGCACCGATTGACATTCCCATTCCTTTACAGTCAATCACGATAATGACCGGTGTTTTTGTGATTCGGCTGATTTCCATAGAGGAGCCTGCCGTTCCCACTCCGTCATAATATCCCATAACACCTTCCATCACTGAGATTTCCCCTTCATTGACAGAGGTAAGATATCTGATTCTGTTTTCATCACAGAAAATGCTGTCTAGATTTCTGGCCATAGTCCCTACAACTTTTTTATGAAACATGGGGTCAATATAATCAGGACCACACTTAAATGCTGACACATTCATTCCCCGATTGACCAATGCTTTCATCAGACCAATGACTGCTGTGGTTTTCCCGGCGCCGCTCCCGGTTCCGGCGATCATAATTCTGCTCATATCCTATTCCTTCAATTTCGTACTTTTTTCCACATTTCTTCGAATATGGTTCTGCTAATTGATAAACTTCAAAAATTCCAAATATTTCAAAAACTTCCACCCGGCAATATTGCATCTGCCAAATGGAAGTTTTTCTAATCTTTAAACCAATTTAAAAACAATCACTAACGATGAATCTTCAAATGAGCGATTATTCCTCATCCTCGTCATCTTCATCCTCATTTTCTTCGCTGTTCTCATCGCCATCTTCGTCATCATCACTGTTTTCTGTCTGTTCCTCATTGCTGTCGCTGTTTTCATTCTCCTGATTCTCTGAACCCTCAGCCTCTTCACTACTTGGTGTTGTCTCAATTTCTGAATCCGGTACAACCTGCACAGCATCTGTCAAAATATAATATACCTTACCACAAATCAAATCATCTACTGTTTGCTGTTTTGGATAATTCTGCTGGAAACTTGCGATATCTGTAAATTTTCCATTACTCTGCGAAATCAAAGCATTGACTACTGCATTATACTCATCTTCTGTGATTTCAATATTCTCCTGTTTTGCAATCGCAAACATAACAGCATAGGAATCATAAATTCCCGCAAGATACTCATCAAATTCTGCTTCAGTTGAAAGCCCTGCATAGGATGCAATTACCTCATCTAACGATGTACCATTAGTTTCTGCATACTCAATATATGGTTGTTTCTTTTCTGCAATAAAGCCGGCAAGAGCCTCTTCATCTCTTTGAATTTCTGATTGATCTTTGATATCACTAAACACCTGTGGCGCAACATTAAATACTTTAATTCCTTTTTTCATTAGCTCATTAAATTCATTTACTGTCTTAACAACACCATACGTAGAGAAATTCTGATACAGGAAATAAGTAATGGCATTT
The DNA here is from genome assembly GCA_902773095.1 of uncultured Lachnospiraceae bacterium. GTDB lineage: Bacteria > Bacillota > Clostridia > Lachnospirales > Lachnospiraceae > Bovifimicola. Next base: position 3,125 of record CACYDA010000066.1, read on the forward strand.
TCATTATCTGCAATAAACTCATCTGAAAATTCATTAATATAATTCACTGTTACTGTAAATACAACATCTTTTCCAGCCAACTCTTCCGAATAGTTGTCAGGGAATTTAAGATTGAGATCAACTGTCTCTCCGGTCTTTACACCGATTAATCCATCTTCGAAACCATCAATAAACATCCCTGCTCCGATTGCAAGATTAAAACCGGTATCTGTACCTCCATCAAACGCTTCTCCGTCAACCTTTCCTGCGTAATCGATATTGACAACATCGCCCTTCTCAACAGTTCCTTCCTTGTGATTCATATGGCTCTCGTCAAGACTGTAGTAACCTGATGTTAACAAATATGTCATCAGATTTTTTAAATCCTCATCTTTTACTTCGGCTGTACTTTCTCCCACCTTCATCGCTTTATAATCCGGGAGAGTAACCGTTGCTTTATATTCTGAACCTGTCATAATGGCAACTGCATTTTCCTCATTAATCTCTGTATTTCCTGAACTTTCCCCTTCGGCATTTATCTTTCCAATATTTTCCGTTGAACCATCTTTACTCTTCTTGCTTCCACAGCCAACCATGGAAACCGCCATTGCTACACATAAACCAATCGCAATTATTCTTCTTTTCATTGATTAATCACTAACACCTAATGGTGCTTCTCTCCTTTTAACATATTCTATTCTGAATCTTTGCATTTTGTCTAAGCTCTTGAAAATGCAATAGTACTCATAATTTATAACATATATTTTCAAAAAAATAAAGTTAAAACTTTTAAATTTACACATTTTTCATAATGTTGAGCAGAAAACTTCTCCTTATTACCTCTTCCAGCCATATTTTCACACAGTTTTTATGGTGCTTTGTTTTCTTTTATTACAATATGTTCCAAATCCAATTCTTCTGCAGAGACTGTCGTATCACTGATGATGGTAATTTCATTATTTAATATTTTTAGTGACAAAGCTTTTCTTTTTTCTTCACTAAACTGGTTAAAATAACCGGTTTCAGAAACAAATGAAATCTTATTATTCTTTGTATCAAAATTGACAATAGAACCACCATCAAGATTATCCGCAAAAAAGTCGATGAGGCTATCATTAATGGATGAAGAAATATCGTTGGTCACTGTCGCCACCACATTCTCCGTATCCAGATTATATCCTCCCAAAAACATGACCGGATATCCTGACAAATAAGAGGTAATCGTATTGTCCTGGTCAGATGTCGTTTCGGAACCGGATGGCAATGCAGAATCAGCCGGCTCTACATTAATCAGGCTCATACTGGAAGTGGCAACAAGATCGACATCTTGATCAACACTTTTGATCGTCTGTTCAATATTGACATTTTCACTGAGATGAATCATTTCAACCTCGATATCTTTCACATCATTTTCAATCGCCGCATAATCAGCTCCCTGTAAAAATCCATAGCAATAACGGATGGATTTTGGCATGGTGTCATCACAGATAAAGCTAAGCTTATCATATCCCTCGCTCACTGCCGCATAACCGGCAAAAAATCCCACTTCCGCCTCATCAAACATGACAGAGATGACATTATCACTTGCGGTATTATCTGAATGATCAGAATTATGCGGAATAGCATCAATCATTAGAAAACATGTGTTGACATATTGATTCTGGCAGTTATAAACAACTTCTTCAAAAGTCGCATCAGGCAAAACAATGACAGACGCCTTGCTGTCTACCGCTGCCTTTAAAGTATCTTCATAGGATCCCTTATAATCACCCACTGAAAAAACAAGGTATTCCTTATCAAGGGAAGCTGCGGCATTTTCCACACCTTTTAAAATCAGCTTGAAATATGCTTCATCAATTTCATCATATGTAATCAATGCTATATTACAGTTCTTTTTTTCTTTCGAACTTTTCTTTTTGTCAAATATTAGTTCCGTTCCTATCAGTATTATCATAATAAATGCCAGAAATATGATTGAAATCACTGTAAGATTTTTATGAAATATTTTAAACTTCATGGTTTCACCACCTGGTATATTTAATAATTTTGTAATATATTCTACTATCTTTCCCCAAAAATAGCAACTTTATATTTTTTTTGTTTAAATCCGGTAAAAATTGGCAATGCTATCATCAGATTGATCAATCACCTAATTTAATGACAGATAATTATTGAGAAAGGAATCTGGTACATCATCATGCATATGTATCAAAGCAGGTATTAAATTATGAAAAACAATCAAAATAGTCATCAAAATCGAACAACAAAAAACAATGGCAGCATTCCTACGAAGAATCCTCTTCTTGCATTGATTCTTGCCATCATCATTGGACTTACATACACGACTCTTACCTCCAAACCCAATGTGGATCTTCAGACAATCCAAAGTGGAATCGCTGAAAAAATCGTGAGATTTCATGTCATTGCAAACAGCGACAGCAAAGAAGACCAGGAGCTGAAGCTCAAAGTCAAAGACGCTGTTGTTGCCTATACGGCACCACTGCTTGAACACTCTTCAAGTATCAAAGAAAGCGAACAGATTCTTCAAAACGAAAGTGAAAACATCCGTGAGATCGCCACTTCCATTATCAAGGAAAATGGCTATGATTATCCGGTCACAACCCTACTTTCCAATACGTATTTCCCAACGAAAATCTATGGAAACTACACGTTTCCACCCGGAATCTACCGTGCATTTGAAATCAAGATTGGAAAAGCAAAAGGAAAAAACTGGTGGTGTGTTTTATATCCTCCCTTATGTTTTATTGATATTTCACATGGCGTCATTGATGGTGATTCCGAAAAGATGCTTCAGGAAACCTTGTCAACAGATGAGTTTAATGCTATTTCAAAAGACAGTAAAGTGGTTTACCGTTTTAAATATCTTACCTTTTTAAACAGGCTGGCAGATTAATCTGCCGGCTTTTGATTGAAATCAATCTTCCCTTCATACTTGATCTTTCCACTGTCCGCATTGAATACCGCAAGTTCGCAGTGCCTGTCCTCTCCATACCGAAAAAGACATAGTTCCAGAAATTTTGTTCCTGCATATCTTATATTGTTTTCAATCATTTTGCTAATATAGATTCCCGGCTGTGATGTGAGTTCTCTTGCATTTTCTGCAAATTCTAAAGCAGACTGTTCTGTTACACACACATTTAAATTATCCGAAAGCTCATTTTCCTTTTCAATATAGTCTAAGATTTCTGCATAAACCTGACTCTTCTCTAAAATATTATCATTCAGGATAATGACCTGAACATGTGAAAAGTCTAGTTTTCTGTTGGATGACTTTGCACTTTCCTCTTTGATTTTTTGGAGATTGTCCGTTTCATACAAGGTAAAACGATTCAATCCTCCATCCCCACGAAACGAAAGTAAAATCTCATATTTTTCTTTCTGATCATCATAGTCAATGAGGATACAATCCGCATATTTTCTATATTCAATTTCTACCCTGTTTTCTTTTTTCATATGAATCTCTCTAAAATAATCCCAACGGTAAGAAACAAATGTTACGCCGCCTGCCATCACAATGGTTAAAATAACTGCAAACGCCCGCTTTTGTTTTTTTAGCAAAGTGTTGTATCCACTGTACCCGCCAAAAAGCACTCTTGCCATCTCTGTAGTATGGTACGTAAGGCTGAAAATAGAAAAGTAGATACTGATGATAAAAAAGAGGATGAACAGTCCTCCCTGATTTTCAAACATGAGATACGAAAGTTTGATGTTTTTTACAAATCGGATTAACGAATCATGATGAGGGCTGACAAGATGAATGCTTAGATTTCCCACAATGATGATGTAATAAATGATATTCAGCACAATCGTGGTGGTAACGCCTAAAGTGATTGCCCTTTTGACTCTCCGGTTTTCTCCTGTTTTCTTAGTATCATGATAAGTTGCAATGTGATCGGACATAAACAATATCATATCGACATGTGAAAATACAAAGAATAACAGAAGCGTTCCCGCAAGAATACTCGCCGCCGGTTTCATTGTCCGATCCGGCAGGAGAAAATGCATTTTCATTCCCCTGATTCCTAGAACTGCAAGCACAATTGTGGGAATCAGGATGAAATACACCATACATTCTGCAAGCCGCCCTCTTGCTTCGATTGTTTGTCCTTTGGCATACAAAATCATGATAATCAGAGCCAAAAATACCGGGACTGTTCCCACATCCCTTAACAGTTCCTTTCGGATAAACCGCATCATAACTGCCACAGTCAGAATAAGAAAAATAAGATATTTTATCAAAAACAGGAAATAAATCAGGCTCCTTAAGAAACTTCCCAGATGAACTTGTGCGTATTTTCGATAATTCCAATCTGTTTTTGTCCCTATTGAAATAATGATTCCGGTGTAAACAATCGTAAGCACAGAGGCCAGAAGAATACATATCCATCCATTATTACCAGCGAATCCGGCACTAATATCCGTACTTAACAGGCACGTAATTCCGCCAGAACTCACTACGATCATACAATATAACTGCCTTGCTGATATTTTTTCATTCTTCAGAATCATTACGCATTTCCCTTTCTTTTCCACCTTATTCTATCCTCATTTGTATCATACTTCCTTTAAATGATATCAGGGTCAAAAGCCTTGTTCCACGGTAAGCTTGCTTACAAGTGGGACAATGACTTGATGACCCGCCCCGACATGAGCAAGAAGTGGAGCAAAGCTCCATGAAATTGCGAATGACGGGCAGGATTGCAGGGGTGCGAAGCACGGAACAATCCGTGATATCACTTATGACCCCAACATCTTTAAATTTCACCTTCATTGATACCTCTTCATTTGATGCACCTTATGATTCATTCACTTATTTTTTCAATTTCAACTTCGTCTTGTTATGAGCTGCGGCAAATATGGGTCTTTTTTTCAAAAATCCATAGGGCATTCTCACAATAAAATCTTTCCTATCTTCATCGTCATTTATTTCAGATGCTGCGATCGGACCGAGGTAGGGAAATCCATAACTTTCAACTCCACTTAAATGCAGCATTACCAGTAGAATTCCCGAGATGTATCCAAAGATTCCGTAAATCTGTGAAAGCAGTATGAGAAAATATTTGACAATTCTAAGTGCCGTTGAAAACTCTGTGTTTGGAATAGCAAAAGAACACATTGCCGTAAGCGCTACAATAATCACTATAATCGGACTTGCAAGGGATGCTTCTACTGCTGCAGAACCGACAATCAGACCACCTACCACACCAATTGCATTTCCCATTGCTCCGGGCACCCGAATTCCTGCCTCCCTAATCAATTCAAACGCAATTTCCATTACCAGCACTTCTACAAATACAGGATACGGTATGTTTCTCCTCGCCTCGATGAATGCATGAACCAGATTATCCGGCAGTATCTCAGGATGAAAGTTGATCACAGAAATATAGAGAGCCGGCAATGATACCGAGAAAAACAAAGCAATATATCTGATGATTCTTTCAAATGTCACGATTCCCCATCTCTCATAATAATCATCTGCCGTTTTCATAAACACCCCTATATTGACAGGCAGAATGAGAGCTACCGGTGAATGATCTGTCAGAATTGCCACATGTCCGTCTAGGAGAAACTGGGCAGTTCTGTCGGGTCTTGTCGTTGTCATATACTGTGGAAACGGCGACCACTGTGTACCATCTGTGAGCTGTTCGATGACACCACTATCCATAAATCCATCAATGGTAAAGGTATCAAGACGTTTTTTCACCTCATTTAATACCTCTTTTCTGACAATCCCTTCCATGTAAAGAATAGCAATCCCTGTATCCGTCCTTACTCCTAACTGTTTTTCCTCGATTTTAAGATCTGCACTGCGAATCCTTTTTCTGACAAGCACTTCATTCGTCTTATATGAAATATTAAATCCTTCATTGGAGCCTCGCATGACTTGTTCATCTTTCGCCTCGGAAATACTGATTTCCGGATAACCTGTTCCTCTGATTTTCAGGGCTTTGCACTGCTTACACTGTTCTTTTCCGGCTCCCGTTTCTTTCGGTTTTTCTGGTTTTTCCGATTCTTCCGTTTTTTCTGATTTTTCCGTTTTTTCCAATAGATCCAGCAAAAGCACTGCATTTCCGCTTAAAACAGCTTTGCATGCACTCTCGATCGTGTCAATTTCTTCCACATCTGTCAGCCCGGATATGACTTTTCTGATGGTAACACTGCTCACTGCCTCATTGACAAAATAGATTCTTCCATCTGTTTTATCCCCTGTTTCCATTTTCACGTCCAGCTTCGTAATATCTGCACAGTTTTCAAAGATTTGATTCAATCTGTTTACATTCTCTTTAAAAGTTCCCATTAAAGGCATTGCACACCCTCCATGCCGGATTATCATCAATGATAATGTTTTACAGCATTTAGGGTGTGCAATTTTTTCTTTACTATTCAATGAATTCCATTTTACCTAAGAGGTGAGCTTTGCAGCAATCGTTTTTTCCTGATTATTGATATGATTTTCGCTAAATTCCTTCGCCTTTGTAATATCCTTATTTTCTATTGCCTGAATAATCTGTGCGTGTTCGTGAACCAGAATACTTCTCTGCTTTTCATCCTTGATATATTCCAACCGGTACCGGTACATCTGTTCACGCAGATTGTTGAGAATCTGGATCAGACGCTTGTTATCTGTGATCCGATAAATGACATCATGAAATCTCACATCCGCCTCCGCCAGTTCTGTCAAATCCGGATTTGACATATTTTCTATAAATTTCTGATGTGATTGTTTCAATTCCATAATATCTTCTTCTGTTGCTTTTTGACATGCCAGCTCCACAGCCATTTTCTCAAGATTCTTTCTGACTTCCAGCACATCTCTCAAATCCTTCAGCGTAATCTCCGCCACAACAGCTCCTTTTCTCGGTGTCATGATGACTAACCCTTCTAACTCCAGTTTTCTGATAGCCTCACGGATCGGCGTTCTGGAAACACCAAGCTTTTCTGCGAGGGATATTTCCATCAGTCGCTCTCCCGGCTCGATTTCTCCTTTCAAAATCGCCTCTCTCAGTGTAATGAACACAACATCCCGAAGCGGAAGATAATTATCAATGATTAGTTTTAAATCTTTCATTCACCTGCCAGCCTCCCCTCATTCTTCTTTCCGGGCAGATACATCTCTGTCACATATACCTGCTTGGCCAGTCCTGACTTCTTAATGGCCTCCTTCGCATCGTACGCTTCTTTTTCTGTTCTGAAAAGTCCAAATACCGTAGGACCACTTCCACTCATCAGTGAATTAATGGCATTCTGCTCAATCATGGCATTTTTAATTTCCTGTATTTGCGGATACTCTTTTACTGTAACACTCTCTAAAACATTTCCCAGTTTTGATGCAACGCCATCCAGATTTCCCGATGAAATTTCCCTGATCATCCCATCAATATCCGGATGATTCTCCACCTCACTAAGCTTTAAATTTTCATAGACAAATTTTGTCGATACACTAATCGGCGGCTTTGCGATCAAAACGCTGCACTGTATCATATCCGGCAATCTTTTAAGCTTCTCTCCAATTCCTTCTGAAAGCGCAGTTCCTCTCATGAGACAGTACGGTACGTCTGCTCCTAATTTGACGCCTCTCTCCATCAGATCCTTCATGCTGAGTCCCAAGTCAAACATTTTATTGATTCCGAACAAAACACTTGCTGCATCTGAACTTCCCCCTGCCATGCCTGCTGCTACCGGAATAAACTTTTTCAGATAAATATGAACTCCTGCCTTGATCTCAAACTCATCAAAAAGCATTTTCACAGCTTTATATACGATATTGTTCTCATTTGTCGGCAGGAAAAATATATTCGTCTCAATCTCGATCTCTCCCGTATCTGTTTTAACAATCTCAATTCCATCATAGATTCCTACTGTCTGCATTACCATTCGTACATCATGGTAACCGTCTTCTCTTTTCCTTAAAACATCAAGTGCCAGATTGATTTTTCCATACGCCTTTAAAAACATTTTATCCTTTAACATACACCAGCTTTTCCTTTCATCCCATTCGTTACTGTACTACATTTCCTTCGATTTGCATTTTGTATACATTGTACAATATAAAAACATAAAATACAATATCTTCTATTTCTCATTTAAGATTTTCATTGCCATCTTATATTTCGCTCTCCACCTTGCAAGCTGTTCTTCCGTTATTTTTTCATTTCCTACTAATCTTGTCTCATCCATATTATGTGCCAGATCTCCTAGTTTTACCGCTTTGGCAATTTCATTACTCTTGAGCTTTTTGACATAGTCTTCATAGCTTTCACTTTCATCATGTGTCATCAGTCTCACTGCCTCTGTCACTTCCTTTGGAAATTCCTGTTCCAGATCCCTCATTGTGACAGACGTGTCTTCTACCACATCATGAAGCAGAGCGACACATGTTGTAACCTCATCCTTCATCTGCTCAGCCACATGATATGGATGAAAGATATAAGGAATCCCATTGGTATCATATTGTCCTTCGTGCGCCTTGTATGCAATCCTCATTGCTTTATTGGTGAGTGGTGTATAAATCATCTCGTTGCCTCCTTGTGTCATATGAATCAGTTTTTTTGCAAATCTTACAGTAAAAATTGTCACGCAAAATTTCACATTCGACTTCCTATTCGACTTCACATTCGACTTCCTATGTAATCTGTACTCTATTTTACAGGATATCCTCATCAAACTCAACCGAAAATCTCCCCACAATATTGATTTTTCGCATCATTTATGTTAAAAATAAATTAATACTTTTTTCGTGATAATCATTAGAATAGACAATCGTTTTAGGGAGGAAAGGAATGAAACAAATTTGCTTTATCGATACCGAAGTCAGCCCGGCAGACAATAAGGCTCATGATTTTGGAGCAGTCAATGAAAATAACCAAAAGATCCATACCGGTTCCTCCTTTGAATTTCATCAGTTTATCTCTGGTTCGGAGTATCTGTGTGGTCACAATGTGATTCACCATGATTCCAACTATATCAAAATTCCGTCTGGGACGAAACTCATTGATACACTTTACCTTTCACCACTGATGTTTCCAAACAAACCTTATCACGCTTTGGTGAAAGATGAAAAGCTGAATACAGATGAACTCAATAATCCGTTAAATGATGCCATCAAAGCAATGACGCTTTTTTATGATGAAGTCAATGCGTTTTTTGAGCTTGATGATGAATTGAAAACCATTTATCACCTTCTCTTAAATGGCAGTCCCTATTTTTCCGGATTTTTTGACTACATTGGTGATTCTGTCAAATCAATCAAAGATGTCAAAACAGCGGATGATTCCGAAGATTTGATACAGATCCCATTTTGTGATTTTCCACCCGACAGGCTAAAAACAGCCATACTTCAACGCTTTTCAGGGGAAATCTGTGCAAATGCACCGATTACGGACTTTATTGTGCAGTCTCCGGTGGAACTTGCGTACTGTATTGCGCTCATTTCTGCTACTCAAAAAGAATCTCTCATCCCAAGATGGGTATTCTTCAACTTTCCAAAAGTCAGCCTCCTATTGCAGGAACTTAGAAATACATCATGCCATCAATGTGCTTATTGCCGGACGATGTTAAATCCTACCATTTCCCTTAGAAAATACTTTGGTTATCCGGGGTTTCGTACGTATAATGGTGAGCCTTTACAGGAGAATGCTGTCAATGCCGCATTGGAACACAAATCATTGCTGGCAATCTTTCCTACGGGAGGCGGAAAATCTCTCACCTTTCAGATTCCGGCTTTGATCTCCGGTGAGACACAACGGGCTCTCACAGTGATTATCTCACCACTACAATCCCTGATGAAGGATCAGGTTGATAATCTCGAAAGAAAGGGAATCACCCAGGCTGTTACCATTAACGGTCTGTTAAGTCCCCTTGAAAGGGCAGAAGCCATTGAACGGGTAGAATCCGGTCTTGCCTCCATTTTGTACATCTCACCTGAATCACTGCGTTCTGTCACGATTGAAAGACTGTTTTTGTCCCGCCGCATTGACCGGTTTGTCATTGACGAAGCTCACTGTTTTTCTGCATGGGGACAGGACTTCAGGGTTGATTATCTGTATATTGGCGATTTTATCAGGGAATTACAAGAGAAGAAAGGCAATGGCATCAAAATACCTGTCTCCTGCTTTACTGCCACCGCCAAGCAAAAGGTAATCAGTGATATCAAAGATTATTTTAAGAATAAACTCGATCTTGAACTTGAATTGTTTGCCACCAATGCATCAAGGACAAATCTGCGCTATGAAGTGTTGTATAAAGAAACAGATGAAGAAAAATACGAAACGCTCCGCTCTCTGATTGAACAAAAACAATGTCCGACCATTGTCTATGTATCAAGAACCAAAAAGACGGTAACGCTTGCCCAGAAGCTCATAGGCGATGGTTTTTTAGCAGGCGCTTTCAACGGAAACATGACGAGCACTGAAAAACAGGAAAACCAGGAAGCATTTATTCATGACAGAATACAGATCATGGTCGCTACTTCTGCTTTTGGAATGGGGGTAGACAAATCCAATGTCAAACTGGTAGTCCACTATGATATTTCAGATTCTCTGGAAAACTATGTACAGGAAGCCGGACGTGCCGGAAGAGATGAAACCATTCAGGCAGAATGTTATGTATTGTTTAATGATGGGGATCTGGATCAACATTTTTTGCTTTTGAACCAGACGAAACTGAGCATCAGCGAAATCCAACAGGTCTGGAAAGCAATCAAAGACTTAACCAGGATCCGTCCCTTTGTATGCTGTTCCCCATTGGAAGTGGCAAGACAGGCGGGATGGGACGAAAATGTGAAAGATATTGAAACAAGGGTAAGAACTGCAATACTGGCACTCGAAAATGCCGGCTATGTCAAACGTGGAAAAAACGTTCCCAGAGTATATGCTACTAGTATTCTTGTGAAAAACATGACAGATGCCACAAATAAAATCAACAGTTCTCTGAAATTTGAGAATGATGAAGAACGCACAATCGCCAAAAGAATCATCAGTTCCCTGATTTCCAGCAAAAGCATTTCAGATGCCGGTAATGCTGATGCAGAATCAAGAGTAGACTATCTTGCTGACAGACTTGGAATTGAAAAATCCTCTGTGATACAATCTGTACAAAAAATGCGTGAGGACGGTCTTCTTTCCGATTCGAAGGATCTGACTGCCTATATTCAAAAAACAGATACCACAAATAAGTCGTTAAACGTTCTTCACAAATTTCAGTCACTGGAAACTTTTTTACTGGACTATCTTGATGAAAAGGAACTTTGTACGAATTATAAGGAACTCAATGAAGCCGCTCTTGCAGCCGGGATTCGTTCCAGTTCTGTGAATGCCATCAAGACGCTGTTTTATTATTGGACAATCCGCAATTATATCAGAAAGGAACAAGACTCCTCTACCAACCGGGTCACAATCATTCCAACGTACAGTATCCGTAAAATCAAGGAAAAGCGTTTCTTAAGCTATCAGGTATCCGAATTTGTGATTCATTATCTTTTTGAACACAGTGCCTCTCCTGCTTCAGAAAAAAAGGATGAAGTACTAGTGGGATTTTCTGTGTTGGAATTGATGAATGCGTATGATTCCTATCGAAAGAAAACAATGGAAGGCAGGCAAAACCCGGAACGTAAAAATGTAAAAAAACAAGAACAGTCAAAACAATACGACCATTCAGAAAAATCCATAGAAGAAGCCTTACTGTTTCTCTCAAAAATAGGAGCCCTCCGACTGGAAGGCGGATTTTTGGTTTTGTACAATGGCATGCAGATTCAGAGGATGATCTTGGATAATAAAATTCGATATAAGCTCGAAGATTATAAACAGCTTAATGAATTCTATCAGCAGAAAATCCAGCAGATTCATATTGTGGGAGAATATGCCAATATGATGGTCAGAAGCTACACCGACGCTCTTCAATTTGTCAATGACTATTTTCAGATGGATTACAAAAAGTTTTTGTCTCATTATTTTTCAGGAAGCAGAACCTCTGAAATTGAACGTAATATTACACCAAAAAAATACAGACAGCTGTTTGATACGCTGTCTTCCAAACAGTTAGAAATCATTCGTGATGATTCGTCAAAATATATCGTTGTTACTGCCGGTCCCGGAAGTGGAAAAACAAGAGTACTGGTACATAAACTTGCTTCTTTGCTGCTTTTGGAAGATGTTAAGCACGAACAACTATTAATGCTGACTTTTTCACGGGCTGCTGTGATGGAGTTTCAGCAACGATTGAAGGAATTGATTGGAAATGCTGCCCATTTTGTTGAGATCAAAACGTTTCACTCCTATTGTTTTGACTTGCTTGGAAAAATAGGTAATATTGAAAATGCTGACAATATCGTAGCGGAGGCCGGAAGACTTCTCAAAAGTGAAGATGTGGATTTGGGAAAGATTACAAAAACGGTTCTTGTGATTGATGAGGCACAGGATATGGACTGCCATGAATTTGCCTTGATTGAAGCCCTGATGGAACGAAATGATGATATGCGCGTGATTGCCGTCGGTGACGACGACCAGAATATCTACCAGTTTAGAGGTTCTGACTCAAAATATATGAAAGCTCTGATCACGAAGTATGGTGCCTGTCAGTATTCCCTCACTGAGAATTACAGAAGTTACAAAAATATTGTATCTTTTTCTAACCAATTTGTAAGAGCGATTTCCATGCGAATGAAAAACACTGATATTATCCCCCATTCTTCTTATCTGGGGGAAGTTAAACTGATCAGGCATTCCGGTGACAATTTGGAACATGCGATTTTTCATGATATCGCTGATACGCATCTGAATGGCACAACCTGTGTCCTTACGAATACCAATGAGGATGCCATGAAAATCCTTTGTGTGTTAGAACAACACAAAATACCGGCAAAATTGATTCAGTCTATTGATGGTTTTGATATTTATGATATTGCGGAAATCCGGTATTTTCTCAAACAACTGGCTACTGCTGCTCCTTGTCCTGTCATCAGTACGGAACAATGGAACAGTGCACTCATCGCTTTGCAAAAACGATATAGGAATAGCAGCTGCCTTTCGATGGTACTTAACATATTAAATGCATTTGATATGGCAAATGAAAAGAAATACCGCACGGATTTCGAACTGTTTCTTCACGAATCTAAGATAGAGGATTTTGAACAATGTAAGCAGGGAATTGTGACGATCTCCACCATCCATAAATCAAAAGGCAGAGAATTTGACAATGTTTTTATTCTGCTGAATCACGCAAATCTGAACACCGATGGAGAAAAGCGCACGCTCTATGTGGGAATGACACGCGCAAAGCAATTGCTTCATATCCACTACAATACGGATGTCCTTGATTCCTATTGTGATGCTGCTTCCTTACATGAAACGGATCCCTGTTCCTATCCAAAAGCCTGTGAACTGGTATTGCAGCTTTCTCACAAGGATGTGTACCTCGATTATTTCAAGGACAAGCAGCTTTTAATCCAACAGATGCGTATGCGAAGCGGAATGCATCTTCTGGTATATAAAAACAAAATGTATGTCCGGACACAGGAGGGACAGCTTCCGGTTTTGCAGCTTTCTACAAAATGCTATGAAGAAGTGAAAAAATATATTGCAAAAGGATATACTCCAAATGATGCTGTCATCCGGTTTATTTGTGGCTGGAAAGGAAAAGACGATACGAAAGAGACTGCTGTGATACTGGCTGATCTTCATTTATTTTTGAAAGAAAAATAATGAAGCTGTCGCCTTACGAATGAAATTCGTGAAGCGACAGCTTCATTGTTCATGGCAGATGTATTTCCGATTCCTATTTTCCAATCAATACTTTCTTTCCTTCAAACGCAAAACCATACTTTCGTATCCTCTCTTTTTCAAATCCCAGTGCGATCAGTTCTGCCTCATACTTCTTC